>JBKCEW010000015.1:0-12216 GCA_046304235.1 Crocinitomicaceae bacterium
GATATACTGTTGTAATTCAATTTGATTTTACAGTCTTTAATAATTCACTTTCATAGATTGATTCTGGAGAAATAACAATTTCTTTTTTGGGGATATGAGTTCCATATCTATTTTTAAGTACATTTTTAACAATTGGATTTGATAGATCTAAATCACCTAATTTTTCTAGTTTTCCAATTTGTATTCCTAAAGCTCTATCATATATTTTCCAAACTAATTCAGAACAATATATTTTTTCGTCTGTCCAACCAAATGTAAAGTCATACCTTTTTCCGAGGAATTTTTGACCAATCGTCTTCATTCTTTTTAATGCGTCAATAGTAAGTATTTTATCCGCATTTTTAAGTCTTTTTATAACATAATGTTCATTTTCTCCTCTTGAAATCCAATTTTCTAAAGGGGTAAGTTGTATAGGTTGTACAGCTTCGAATACCATATATTCACCATTTTTTTTGTAAATAATTCCGCAATGTGAGTATTTTGATTTTGTTGCAATTTGAATTGCTTTACTTTGTTTTGATTGTGATGGCTGAAAAATGATATCTCCATTTTGGATTTCATCGTCTGAAGTTTCAGTTTTAAAGTTAGAATTTTCAATGGAATTTGGTTTGTTACAATTTGTAAGTAAAACTATTCCAATTATTAAAAGTGAAATTTTTGATAGATAGTTCATAACTCAAATCTTTAAGGTATAATATTAATTTCAGTACCAATTTTAACAGCTGTGAAAAGTTCATCGATTTCATTGTTTGTTACAGCTATACATCCCTCTGTCCAATCATACCATCGGTGAATTTTCGCTAAAAAACCAAGGTTATTTTTTAATCCATGTATCTTTATTCCCCCTCCTGGTTGTAAGCCTAGTTTTGTTGCTTTTAGTTTGTCTGATTTATTAGGATATGAAATGTGAAGATTTTTGTAATAATCGCTATTTGCATTTTTATCTGTTATGAAATAGATGCCTTCTGGTGTTTTATTGTCATTTTCACATACTTTATGACCAATTTTGGGTTACCACCTAATGAAATTTTATAGGATTTTACTAAATCACCTTTGGAATAAGCTTGTAATAACCGTTTCGATTTTAAAACAACTAATTTATCAATATGAATATTTTGTGGTAGTGCTTCTTCTGGATTTAAGTAATAACAAATAAACCCTAGTGATATAACAAACAGAATAAGAACAGCCTTTTTCATAAAGTTTACTTTTTAGTACTAACGTAGTTAAAAGTATTTTATTGTAGAAAGGTTTAATATCTGTTATAATTATTTTAAAATGAGTATGAAAATAGCTTCTATGATTTGGGTTTTTATTTTATTCCGAAGTGACATTGATGTATAAACAATTCACTTCGGATTTTCAAATTAAGTTTTATGCTGTTTTAATGAAACTTGTTAAACTCTCTCTAAAATTGTCGCATACCCTTGTCCAACTCCAATACACATAGTAGCTAACGCATAGCGTTTATTACTGCGAATTAATTCATTAGCAGCAGCCATAATAATTCTTGCACCTGACATACCTAGTGGGTGACCCAATGCAATTGCTCCACCATTTGGATTTATTCGAGGATCATTATCAGCTAATCCTAATGCTCTTGTGCAAGCAAGTACTTGTGCAGCAAATGCTTCGTTTAACTCTAGTACATCCATTTGATCAAGTGTCAACCCTGTACGTTGTAAAAGTTTTTGTGAAGCTGCAACTGGACCAATCCCCATGATACAAGGTTCAACTCCTGATACGGCACCTCCAACGATACGCACTTTTGGTGTTAGGTTATGTTTTTTGATTCCTTCTTCTGAAGCCAATAACAATGCTGCTGCACCATCATTTAATCCTGAAGCATTTCCTGCTGTTACAGAACCTTCTTTTGCGAATGCCGGACGCAATTTTGCTAATCCTTCAAAGGTTGTTTCAGAACGAATAAATTCATCTTGATTAAAAATAAGATCTTCTTTTCTTTTTTGTGGTATGTTAACAGGAATAATTTCTTGTCCTAATACTCCATTTTGTTGCGCTATATAAGCTTTTTGTTGAGACCAAGCAGCGAATTTATCTTGATCCTCTCTTGAAATTCCATATTTAGTCGCCAAATTTTCAGCAGTCATTCCCATACTATCAACCCCATAAAGTTCTTCCATTTTAGGATTGATGAATCTCCAACCAAATGAAGAATCAAACATTTGAGCATCTCTTCCGAAAGCAGTTGAAGTCTTAGAAATTACCCAAGGTCCTCTAGTCATGTGTTCAACTCCTCCTGAAATATATAAATCACCTGCATTGTCTTTGATTGCGCGTACAGCGTTTATAGTTGCAGCCATTCCAGAAGCGCAAAGTCTGTTTACTGTTTCTCCTCCAGCTTCCATTGGAATCCCTGCCAACAAAGAAGCCATTCTAGCAACGTTTCTGTTGTCTTCACCTGCTTGATTAGCACAACCGAAAATAACATCTTCGATTTGTGTTAAATCTAAATTTGGAAATTTATCAATTAAACCTTTCATTGCAATCGCAGCTAAATCATCAGCACGTACACCTGACAAGGTTCCTCCAAAATTACCAATGGCAGTTCTTACTCCATCAACTAGATAAACTTCTTTTGACATAATATTTAAAATTTATCCCAAAAATAAGAATCAATGTCTGTTTATCAAATTACTTGGAGGTTTTCAATAAGGTGTTGATAAATAATTATTCGGTAAACTCTCGGAAATTGGTATTTTTCCGATCTAATCTTGATTTATTGTGAAGAAAAAAGAAGTTCGAATGATAATTTGCTCGGTTTTTTTATCGGGTATGTTATTTGCACAAACGGAGGACCTTTCTCCGAAAGAAAAAGCATTCAGAGATTCGATTGCGCTTGTGAATGAAGCTTCGAAAGCAAATGCAGCAGGAAAAGAAGCTTATAATTTAGGTATTGGTTTGTTTTCAACTAAAGAATTTGATAAAGCAATTTTAGAATTTGATAAAGCAATTTCAGCAGACCCTACTTTTTTAGCTGCTTATTATAATAAAGCAATAGCTGAGATTGAACTTGAAAAATATTCGAATGCGACTCAAACGTTGGATAAATTGGTTGCTCAAGATAGTAATTATATTAGAGCCTATTTCCAAAGAGCAAAAGCATACCAAGGAGTAAATGATTTCGCTGCAGCTGAAAAAAACTTTGAAAAAGCAATTTTATTAGACCCTACAAATGTGAAAGTTCATAACAATTATGGTGTCTTGCGTTTCATACAGAAAGATTACAAAGATGCAATTGTAAAGTTTTCAAAATGTATACAGCTTGATCCAACTTCTCCATACAACTACAATGACAGAGGAAGTTGTTTTCGAATGCTTGGGGACTATGTAAAAGCTATTGCTGATTATGAAGAAGCCTTGAAGAGAAATCCGAACTTAGCTTTTGTTCTAAATAATATTGGTACCACTAAAAAGAAAATGAAAGACTTACAAGGGGCTTTAACCTATTTTAATAAAGCGATTGTTGCTGATCCTAAATTTTATATGGCATATGCCAATAAAGGAGTTACTAACTTATCATTAAATAAAAAAGAAGAAGCAGAGAAGGATTTTAATACTGCTATTCAATTGAATGATAAATATGCTCCAGCTTATTCTAATCTTTCCGCTATTTATTTCCAAAAGAAAGATTTTCAAAAGGCTGCAGACTATGCTGATAAAGCAATTCAATTAGATGCAAACTATGGTGCTGCTTACTTAAACCGTGGAATTGCGCGTGAAATGTTACGAGATATGATTGGCGCTTGTGATGATTGGAATAAAGCTAAAGAATTGGGTGTTGATTTAGGTAAAAACTATTTTTCAACAAATTGTAACAATTAAGCAAGAAGAAAATGAGAAAGATTATTAAAACTTTAATTTTTACATTTTTAGTGTTTGTTTCTGCAAATGCTCAAAATATAGATTTCAAATCCTCTAATTTTAAAAATGATAAGGACGGGTTTAAAAAAGCAGAATCTGCGATTGAATTTGCTGACTCCTATTTTACGAAAGGAAATGAATTAGTTTTTTCAATAAAAGAAATTGGAGATAACTTCAAAATAGCACTAAATAGTTATTTGAAAGCTCAAAAGTTTAACCCTTCAAATGCTTTACTAAATTATAAAATGGGTGTTTGTTTATTTTATTCTACTAGTCCTTCTAAATCTTTTGAATTTTTTAAAAAAGCAAATGAGTTGGACCCGAACTGTGACCCACTTTTACCATATTATTTAGCAAATATGACTCAATTAGAGGGTAAATTCGAGGAGGCAGCTAAAATGTATGTAGCATTCGAAGCCTCTTACAAAAAAGCGGAAGAAATTAAAATATTTATTGATCAACGTAAAAGAGAATGTGAAAATGGAAAAAAGTTAATCACAACTCCTTTAAGAGTTTGGGTCGACAATATGGAACAATTAAATTCTGATGCAGATGAATTGTCTCCTGCTGTTTCAGTAGATGGAGGAGAAATGGTTTTTTCTTCAAATAAAAAGAATGAAAATACGGTAGATTCACTTGGTAATTATGATTATGAAATTTACACAACAACTATTGATCATGGGAAATGGATTGATCCAAAAAGAATCCTAGGGCCTTTGAATACCAAAACAGATGACGTTGTTAATTCGATTAGTTATGATGGGAATTCTATGTTGATACACCGCAAAGTGAATGGTCAAACTGATATTTTTGAATCTAAATTACAGGGAGCAATGTGGTCAGATCCCATATTGTTAAATAGAAATATATCAAACGAAAAATTCAATGATCGCTTTGCTTGTTATAACCATGATGGATACAAGATTTACTTTAATAGATATAACGAAGAAAGCGCAAAGGGATATGAAATGGTCTATTCAGCTATGGAAAGTAAAGCTAAAAAAGATTATGCAATTGTTTCTTTTGTAAATGCTTTAAGTTCTAAATTTAATGAAGGTCCTGTATATATTAATATAAATGGCGATATGTTGTATTTCGCATCTCAAGGTCCTGGATCAATGGGAGGATATGATATTTTCTTTTCAAGATTTCAACAAGGTCAATGGACTGCTCCAACAAATATGGGATATCCTATAAATACTCCTTATGATGATTACTTTTTTGCACCTTCAGTGAATGGAAAATTTGCTTATATCTGTTCGAATAGACCAGGTAGTAAAGGAGGTTTTGATATTTTTAAAGTGACTTATTGGGGTCCAGATAAAACACCTGTTTTAGAAACAGAAGATTATTTATTATCCTCTATTTTAGTCCCTGTTAAAGACAATAATATTGAATCAAAAGTGGAGGTGAATAAAAAATTCTTAACTGTTTTTAAAGGAAATACTATTGATGCATTGAGTTCTAAACCTGTGTTAGGATCCATTGAGATTACAGATAATTCAACTGGTAAGATTACAGAAACATTTGAAACAAATAGCGCAACAGGTAAGTTCATTATTACTTTGACATCGGGTAAAAATTATGGAATTGCTGTAAAATCAAAAGGGTATCTTTTCCATTCAGAAAACTTTGATATTCCAGATGGTGGAGAAGATAATATTGTAAATAAAACCATTGAATTGAAAAATATTGCCATAGGAAATACGATTGCACTCAGAAATATTTTCTTCGACTTAGGTAAATCTACATTACGTTTAGAATCAAATGCTGAACTTGATCGTTTGATTAAACTACTACAAGATGTTCCTTCATTGAAAATTGAAATTTCTGGTCATACCGATAACACAGGTTCTGCAACAATAAACGATGCATTATCTCAATCAAGAGCGAATGAGGTAGTGGTTTACCTTAAATCAAAAGGTGTTTCAGCTGATCGACTTTCTGCAAAAGGGTATGGATCAAAGGTCCCCGTTGCTTCAAATAACACAGATGAAGGGCGCCAACAAAACCGTCGGACAGAATTCAAAATCGTAGCAAATTAATCTTTATTTGACACCATATTGTCATGCTGAGCTTGTCGAAGAATGACTTAGTTCCATCAAAAGCTGTCTAAAATCGGGCAGCTTTTTCTTTACATCGCCTTTATGATAACTTCTCTGAACTCATTTATCATCAATGCTGTTGCTCCCCATACTTGTTTTTCTTGCAAGTTAAAACACGGTACATTTTTCATTACTAGTTTATTTTCAGAAGAAATATTCATTGTTGATATGACGTTTTCTTGAAGTAGTTCTTTTATCGGAATAGAAAATATGGAAGCCACTTCTCGATCTTGTAGTTGAAATTTAGGAGTATAAGGATAGTGAAAAACAAATGGCTCAACCAAAAATCCACTTACTGGAATATAAACAGGACTTAATTTTCCAAGTAGAGTAGCATCTACCAAATCAATTCCTATTTCTTCAAAACTTTCTCGACGTGCTGTGTGTTCAAAACTAGCATCGGATTCTTCTTTTTTACCTCCTGGAAAACTAATTTGTCCACTGTGTTTTCCTTTATATTCTGTACGTTGGATTAAGATAAAATGATGGTCATCTTGATTTTCAAATAAAATAATGGCAACTGCTGAAGCTTTATATTCAGTTAAATTTTTTAATATTTCACTGGTAACAGGCCGATGAAGAGGTGAAAGTGGGTGATGGGCAACTTCACCTGGTAGTTCATGTTCTATGATATATGCTAATCGGCTAATTAAGTCCATATACAAAAGTATAAATATATCTGCTTTTCAACTTAACTTCTTTTGTGATTTGTCTATTTAAGGCTACCTTTGTCCCACTTCACTTAAAATATACATAGCATGCAACTGTGGAACACATTAAGTAAGGAAGAGTTAGTGAAGCAATTGAACGAGAGTGGGTTGAATTTTATAACCATTTCTTTCTATCAATATGCTAAAATTGACAATCCTTCTGATTTTCGAGATCAATTATTTTTAAATTGGTCAAAATTAAACATCGTTGGTAGAACGTATGTTGCCAAAGAAGGCATAAACGCTCAAATTTCTGTGCCTGTTCCTCATTTTGAACAATTCAGAGATGAACTTTATACGATTCCTTTTTTAGATGGTATTCGTTTGAATATTGCGGTAGAAGATGGGGGTGTTAAACATCCATTTTTAAAATTGAAAATCAAGGTTAGAGATAAAATTTTAGCGGACGGATTAATTGATCAAACCTTTGATGTTACCAATAAGGGAATTCATCTAAATGCAGAAGAATTTAATAAATTAACGGATGATCCAAATACGATTTTAATTGATTTTAGAAATCATTATGAAAGTGAAGTGGGTTATTTTAAAGGTGCAATAACTCCTGATGTTGATACTTTTAGAGATTCTTTACCAGTTATTGAAGACTTATATTTAAAAGGAAACGAAGATAAAAACATCGTTATGTATTGCACGGGTGGAATTCGTTGTGAGAAAGCATCTGCATGGTACAAACACCGTGGGTTCAAAAACGTACATCAGTTAGAAGGGGGGATTATTAAGTATGCGAATGATTGTAAAGATTTAGGCATTGAAAATAAATTTATTGGTAAGAATTTTGTTTTTGATGAAAGAAGGGGAGAGCGTATTTCAGATGATATAATTGCTCAATGTCATCAATGTGGAGAACCATGTGATGTACATACAAATTGTGTGAATGATGGATGTCACCTTCTTTTTATCCAATGTGATAACTGTAAATCGAAATTCGAAAATTGTTGTTCAGAAGAATGTCAACAAACGATACATTTACCTCTTGAGGAACAACGTGCTTTGCGCAAAGGAAAAGATATCAGTAATAAGATTTTCAAAAAAGGAAGGTCTGAAAAACTAAAATATAAATCAACTCATAATTCATAACCCATAATTCATAATTAGTAAAATGGTTTTAGGTATAGATTGGAATGTAACTTCCGAATTAATTGAAGGCTCACCAACCCCAAATAAATATGGGTTGTTATTTGTCTCTGGATTGATTCTAGGTTTTTTTGTGATGAAACGTATTTTCAAAAAGGAAAATATCGATGAAAAGATTTTAGATAAATTATTGATGTACGTGGTTATCGCTACGATTTTAGGAGCGCGTTTCGGTCATGTCTTTTTCTATGGTCCTTATTATGATAAATTTGATCAATATGGAAATTTGATTGAAAAAGGATATTTTGATCACCCGGCTGATATGTTTAAAGTATGGGAAGGTGGATTAGCCTCCCATGGTGCTGCGATAGCGATATTAATAGCCCTTTGGCTTTTTTCTAAAAAAGTATCTCAAAAACCAATGATGTGGCTACTGGATCGAGTTGGGATTTCCGTTGCGATTGCTGCCTGTTTTATTCGATTAGGAAATTTGGTTAACCATGAAATTATAGGTACACCTACTGATTTACCTTGGGGTTTCAAATTCAACCATGCTGGTGCTGAATATTTGATAAATGGTGTTCAGGTGTTTAGACATCCTGCTCAATTATATGAAGCGGGCTGGTATTTGATTGCTTTTATTTTGTTAATGTACATGTATTGGAAAAGAAATGCAGCTCAAAAACCAGGGTTGTTATTTGGTGTGTTTTTAATCTTTGTTTGGACTGCACGTTTTATTGTTGAGTTTGTAAAAGTAGGACAAACAGAACGAGATGGACTTTGGTTGCTAACAACAGGTCAAATTTTGAGTATTCCATTAATCACGGTAGGAGTTTATTTAACCTGGAAGGCTTTGAAAACACAAATAAACTGATTATTTTATTTATTTTTATTGAAAAAAGATATGGTCAATTATAGAGCAATAATACAGATTAATTCTGAAATAAGATCAGGGAAACCTTGTGTAAGAAATACCAGGATTTCTGTTTTTGATGTACTTAATTGGTTAGCAAATGGGATGACTTTTGATGAAATTATTGATGATTTTCCTGAATTAACATCTGAAGATATTTCTGCATGTTTAGCTTATGCTTCAGATCGTGAACGAAAATTATCTCATGCATCATGAAAATTTTATTAGATCAAAATATTTCATTTAAACTTGTTAATAAAATAAAAGAAATATTTGATGTCGTTAATCATGTTAAAGATTTCGGTTTATTAGATACAAAGGACATAGAAATTTGGAATTTTGCAAAGAATAATAATTTTTCAATAATTAGTTTTGATTCTGATTTCTTTGATTTATCATTGCTTTATGGTCATCCTCCTAAAATTATTTGGTTAAGAACATTTAATCAAACATCTAAAAATATTGAGGTTATGCTAAATAATTTTAAATATCAAATTAAAGAATTTTTAAATGAGAATGATGATAATTCTTGTCTAGAGATTTTAGATAAAAACATATTTTAATCAAATGAAAACGAAAACATTAAAAAAAAATAAAGTAAACGTAGTAACATTAGGTTGTTCTAAAAATGTATTTGATTCAGAAGTGTTGATGGCACAATTGAAAGCGAATAAATTTGAAGTAGAGCATGAATCTATGTCTGATGATTCGGAAATTGTTATTATTAACACTTGTGGATTTATCGACAATGCGAAGCAGGAATCAATTGATACTATTTTACGTTATGCGCAAGCAAAAGTAGATGGCGAAGTAGATAAAGTATATGTGACTGGTTGTTTGTCAGAAAGATATAAAGACGATTTAGAACAAGAAATTCCAGAAGTTGATGCTTTTTTTGGTACAAGAGAATTACCTCGTTTATTAAAAACCTTGAAAGCAGATTACAAGCAGGAGTTAGTAGGAGAGAGATTGCTTACAACGCCTTCGCATTATGCCTATTTCAAAATTGCAGAAGGATGTGATAGACCTTGTTCTTTTTGTGCAATTCCATTAATGCGTGGAAATCATGTTTCTACACCGATTGAAGAGTTAGTAGCATCAGCGAAAAGTCTAGCAAAAAAAGGTGTGAAAGAATTGATTTTAATTGCACAAGATTTAACCTATTACGGGTTAGATATCTATAAAAAGAGAGCGTTAGCTGATTTGCTAGAACAACTTTCAGATGTAGAGGGGATTGAATGGATTCGTTTACATTATGCGTTTCCAAGTGGTTTCCCAATGGATGTGTTAGATGTGATGAATGCTAAAACGAATGTGAATTTCTATTTAGATATTCCTTTACAACACGGTTCAACACGTATTTTACAATCGATGCGCCGTGGAATTACAAGAGAAAAAACTGAAGAATTAGTAGAAGAAATCCGTGCTAAAGTTCCAGGAATTGCTATCAGAACAACATTAATTGTAGGTTATCCTGGTGAGACGAAAGAAGATTTCCAAGAAATGTATGATTTTGTTGAGAAGATGCGCTTTGATCGTTTAGGAGTGTTTACCTATTCACACGAAGAAAATACACACGCTTATTCGTTAGAAGATGATGTCCCAGAAAAAACAAAACGTGAACGTGCAGACAAAATTATGGAATTGCAGTCAGGAATAAGTTATGAATTGAACCAAGAAAAAGTAGGGAAAACATTTAAAGTGTTATTCGATAGAGTAGAGGGAGATTATTTTATCGGACGTACCGAATTTGATTCACCAGAGGTAGATAACGAAGTGTTAGTGAAAAAAGAAGGAGATGTTTTCGTTAGAATTGGTGATTTTGCAAATGTTGAGATTACAAGTGCTGATCATTATGATTTGTATGGAAAGTTAGTTTGATTAGTAGATTTCAAATTCGCAGATTTCAAATTTGATAAATTCTCTTCCCCCTTTTGAAGAGCGATAAAGGGGGATGACCATTTTCAAATCATTTATTTCATATTCCTTGGGTGAAATGAAAGTATCGCCTCTCTTAAGAAACGTTGATCTAAATAAGTATAAATTTCGGTTGTTGTAATTGATTCGTGTCCTAGCATTTCTTGAATTACTCTTAAGTTTGCACCACCTTCCAATAAATGAGTTGCAAAAGAATGTCTAAAAGTATGTGGACTAATTGTTTTGGTTAGATTGATTCGGTCGGATAATTCTCTAATAATAGTAAAAATCATCACGCGAGTTAATTTAGCTCCTCTTCGATTTAAAAAAACATAAGGTTCATTTCCCGGTTTTATATCCTGAAAATCCCTTATTTCGTGTTTATAGGTAAAAATTTCGTCTTTTACTGATGGGCTAGCTGGAACCAATCTTTGTTTGTTTCCTTTTCCTATAACCCTAATAAATCCTTCTTCTAAAAATAAATCAGAGAATTTTAGATTTGTTAATTCACTCACTCGTAATCCACAACTATATAGCGTTTCAAGTATGGCACGATTTCGAAGCCCTTCTTTTTTTGATAAGTCTACCGCTGCAATGAGGTTATCTATTTCTTCAATAGACAACACCTCTGGAAGTTTCCTTCCGATGCGAGGCATTTCTAGTAATTCACTTGGATCAATTGTAACTTCATCTTCCAGTATTAAAAAGTTATAGAATTGTTTTAACCCAGAAATAATACGAGCTTGACTTCTTGCTGATAATCCAACTTCTACTAACGCACTGATAAAATTTATTAGTTCTTCGCGTGTAACATCTTTGGGGTGTTTAAGTTCAGGTAAAGCATATTCTTTCAGTTTTTGAACATCTCTTTCATAGGCAAGAATAGAGTTTTCAGATAAACCCTTTTCTATTTTTAAAAAAGAAACAAAATGACTAATATAGCGTTCCCAAGTATTCATAAGTAATTAAAAACACAATGAAGATAGCAATTGTAAATGGACCAAACTTAAATTTAGTAGGAAAACGTGAAAAATCAATTTACGGAGATCAATCATTAACAGAATACTTAACTGATTTAAAAAGTAAATCAACTTTTGAGCTTGAGCTTTTCCAATCCAATGTTGAAGGTGAACTAATTAATTTTATGCAGGCTTCAGATGCAGATGCTTTTGTTATTAATGCGGGAGGGTATAGTCATAGTAGCATTGCAATTCGAGATTGTATTGTTGCGATAGAAAAACCAACCATTGAAGTTCATATTTCAAATATTGCAGGTAGAGAATCCTTTAGACACGAATCGATGCTTTCTCCAGTATGTATTGGATGTGTTTTTGGTTTCGGATTAAAAGGATATGATTTAGCATTGAACTTTTTTTCATTGTGAATCATTTGTTAAAATAATTTTAAATTAAAATATTGAAAATCAGTTTTTTATTTTTTTATCTTTAAAAAAGAATGAAAAAAGTAAGAATATAACTTGCAGTTTTAAATATTACTACTACTTTTGTACTCGTCTAACACAAACAGACAATGATTCCGTAGCTCAGCTGGTAGAGCAATACACTTTTAATGTATGGGTCCTGGGTTCGAA
>JBKCEW010000016.1:0-8797 GCA_046304235.1 Crocinitomicaceae bacterium
ATACAATTTATCAGTTAAATTATACACTACCAGAATCAAAACTTGAAAAATCTATCCTTTTGAAAATGGATGAAATGCAAACAGAACTATGCCAAATTATTGATGAAAATTTTTAGGGTGTTGCAAAGCTGAAAACAGGAGTTTCTTTTTTTATGGAATTAATACAGAGTCTTGGATATGAATACAATATTTCAGAAGATGAAATTTCTAATGAGCATAAAGAATTGGTTAGAAATAGAATCAAAACTGCAAAAAAAGAAGATTATATAAGTTGGTCTGAAGCAAGAAAACAACTTTCAGTAAAACATTAGATGAAATACAATCTATTTCTAGATCCTAGAGCTATTGATGATATACAATCTGCAATTGACTATTATAATGATCAATCAAATGGACTTGGTGAAAAATTTGAAAAACACTTAAATACCTATATACTAAGCATTAGTAAAAATCCTTTTTTTCAAGTTAGATATGATAATGTACATTGTTTACCAATGAAAAAATATCCTTTTATGATTCATTTTACTATTGAAAATGAATCTATCTACATACATGCTGTACTTCATACAAAACTCAATCCAAAAAAAAATTGGATTAAATAAACAATTCGATTTGTTATCTTAACATCACTTTCACAGCCTCAAAAATCAAATCTTGTTCGTAACCTTTAGATGCTAGGTAAGTCATTATTTTTTGTTTGGCTTTCCATGGGTCTTCTGAGGGTTTGATTTCGGAGGATTTTCGAGTTGCTAGAGCTATGAGGTTATCCCAATAGATTTCTAGATCAATGGTTTTTAAACCTTGTTCGATGAGTTTTTTATCTACTCGTTTTTGTGAGAGTTGGTATTTGATTTTAATTCGTCCCCAGCGCTTGATTCTAACTTTACCTGAAACATAAGACTCAACAAAGCGTTTCTCGTCTAAAAAGCGGTTTAAAATAAGTTTTTCAATGATTTTTTCTTGGACTGAGAAATCAATATTCCAAGAATTGAGTTTATTTTGAACTTCAAAGAGGCACCTGTCTTGGTATGCGCACCACGCTTCCATTTTGACAAGTGCCTGCTCGAAGGAGTAACTAGGGCTATAAGATTGCATACTTATAATGCAATAGTTTCGTTTTTTTCGTTAACAAAATGATATTCCAACAATTGGTTGGCAACGACTCCACGTACTGGAATCCATTTTTTAAATTTAAAGAACCATTTCACTTGTCTAGAGAATAAACCTCTTTTAAAATGAGACTCTAAATATGGGTGAACTAAAAGGGCCACTTTAGGTTCTTTACGATCTAAAACTAGAAAGTTTAGATTGTTTTCAATTTCTTCTGCAAACAAAATCGTTGCCTGTACCTCTCCAGAACCATTACATGTTGGGCAAGTCTCATTTGTTTTGATCTCCGTTTCCGGACGAACACGCTGACGTGTAATTTCAACAACACCAAATTTAGAAGGTGGAATCACGTTATGCTTAGCACGATCGTTCTTCATAAATTCTTTTAGTTTTTCGAAAAGAATTTTATTGTTTTCCTTGTCATGCATATCGATAAAATCAACACACACAATTCCTCCCATATCTCGAAGTTGTAATACTCTAGCGATTTCTTCTGCCGCTTCCAAATTTGTAGCAAGCGCATTTGACTCTTGACCATCAGCACCTTTTCGATTTCCGCTATTTACATCTATTACGTGCATAGCTTCCGTATGTTCAATAATCAAATAACCACCTGAAGTCATTGGAACTTTTTTACCAAAAAGTGTTTTAATTTGTTTGGAGATTCCAAATCGTTCAAAAACATCTATTTTACCATCGTAGTATTTCACGATTTTTTGACGTTCTGGAGCGATATCACCAACATATCCCTTGATTTCTTCAGCTAATTCCTCGTTATTTACATGAATATTACTAAAATCTCCATTTAACAAATCACGAAGAATAGATGCTGTTTTATCAATTTCTCCTAATACTTTTTTGGGTGGAGTGGCAGACTTTAGGTTTGTAAACATAAGTTTCCACTTTGACATTAAATTATTTAAGTCTTGGTGAATATGTTCCAAAGATTGATTTTCTGCTACAGTACGAATAATTACTCCGAAATTCTTAGGTTTAATATCCGAAAGGATTTTTTTTAGTCTGTCTCTTTCTTCGTTAGATCTAATTTTTTGAGAAATAGAGATTTTATCAGAGAAAGGTACTAAAACGATAAAGCGACCTGCAAGAGTGATTTCTGCACTTAAGCGAGGTCCTTTTGTTGAAATTGGTTCTTTGGCAACTTGAACCAAAATAGGCTGTGTAGAAGAAACAGCTTCTTCCATTTGCCCTTCTTTAGGGATTTCACCCTCCAGTTTAAAATACTGAAGGTCTGCCACACTTTGCTTGCCGTGTAACGTGTCTTTAGTGAATTTATTCAGCGAATTGAATTGTGGTCCTAAGTCTAGGTAATGTAAAAAGGCATCTTTTTCATACCCAACATCCACAAAAGCAGCATTTAAACTAGGAACTGTTTTACGTACTTTGCCAAGGTAGATATCTCCAACAGCAAATTCAGTGTTTCCTTGTTCTTGGTGCAATTCAATAAGCTTTCCATCACGCAACAACGCAAGCCAGATCCCATCTTGACGAGAATCGACTACTAATTCTAAACTCACGAAAGCTTATATTAAAAGATTAAAAAAAGAATAACTTAGTAATAGAATCACTAAGTTATTCAACGAATTATAGAGAAAAATTAATTATTTTTTCTTTTTATGACGGTTTTTTCTAAGTCTTTTCTTACGCTTGTGCGTAGCCATCTTATGTCTTTTTCTTTTTTTTCCGCTTGGCATAACTTTATATATTATTTATTAAACAATCAGTATAAAAGTGTGTTTAAAAAAAACACTCCTGCTATAAACAGGAGTGCAAAGATAAAATTTTTACTTTATAAAATACTCTAATTTGAGTAAAAAGAAAAATTATTTTATTACAACTTTGTTTCTAACCTCCTCTAAGAAAACTTTAGCAGGTTTGAAAGCTGGAATGTTGTGTGCAGGAATGATGATAGATTTTTGTGCTTTGATAAGTCTTCCTGTTTTTTCAGCTCTCTTCTTAACGATAAAGCTACCAAAACCTCTCAAGAAAACATCATTTCCATCTGCCATGTTTTTCTTAACAACAGCCATGAAAGCTTCAACTGTCTTTTGCACTTCTAATCTTTCTAATCCTGTTTCGTCAGCGATTTGCGCGATGATATCTGCTTTAGTCATAATTTATAATATTTTGATTTTCAATGACAAATTTATATGTTTTTTTGATATATATTTGATTTTAAAGTTTTTTTAATAAAAAAATATACGAATAATGAATTTTAGCCGACAAATAACCGATTGGTATAGACAAAATAAAAGGGAACTTCCATGGAGACAGACAACTAACCCCTACTACATTTGGTTATCTGAAATTATACTTCAGCAGACTCGCGTAGCGCAAGGAATGAGCTACTATTTAAAATTTATCAATCACTACCCTACCATTTCTGACTTAGCGAATGCGGATGAACAAGCTATCTTGAATGATTGGCAAGGTTTAGGTTATTACAGTCGAGCTAGAAATTTACATGCTGCTGCAAAAATGGTAGAATCAGAATTTAATGGGATTTTCCCAACTAATTATAATGAAATTTTAACTTTAAAAGGGGTAGGCTCGTATACAGCCGCTGCCATAGCATCATTTGCATACAATTTACCTCATGCAGTAGTTGATGGTAATGTATATAGAGTATTAAGTCGTGTTTTTGATATTGAATTACCTATTGACAGTAATGAAGGACAAAAAATATTTGCACAAATCGCACAAGACTTACTTGATAAAAATCAAGCAGCATTACACAATCAAGCTATTATGGAATTTGGTGCTTTAAATTGTACACCCAACACACCCAATTGTGCACAATGTATTTTTCAACTTGAATGTTTAGCACTTAAAAACAATACAATTTCAGTTCGACCAGTCAAAAAAGGTAAAACAAAAGTTCGTAATCGATACTTTCATTATTTATATTTCAATAACGGCAAAGAAACTATTTTGCAAAAAAAAAAGGAAAAAGATATTTGGCAACATTTATTTGAATTCCCCAAAATTGAATTCGATAGAGACCAAAATATAGAGGAAGTTAAACATAAAATTGAAAATCTGTTTTTAATAAAACCTTCCAATTATTTTATTAATAAAAAACATCTATTATCCCATCAACATATTTACTGTACTTTTTGGGAATTTGATGAGCTACCAAAAGAGCTAGGTGAAACTTGGGAAATAGTAAGCATAACGAATTTCGCCAATTACCCCATACCTAGGGTTATTGATCGTTACTTGGAGGAAAAACTTAAATCAAAACAACATCGATTACTGATATGAAGTAACTATTGATTTTGTATCTTTGTTATAATTGATTTTAAAAACAGATGTTAAGTTCCTTAAATAAAGTTTCATTAATTGGTAAAGTTACAAAGAAACCAGAGTTACAATTATTTGAAACGAGTTCAGTTTGTAAGATCACATTAGTAACTCTTGATTATTTCACTGATAAGAAAACTGGTCAAAAAAAAGAAATAAATGACTGGCATACCATTGTTTTTTGGGGGGACACTGCAAAGACAGCTAATCAAAACATACTTGAAGACCAATGGATTTATGTGGAAGGAAAATTAAAGCACCGTAAATGGACAGCAAAAGATGGAACATTTCATAGTAGTGCTGAAATATTCGCTAATGAGTTTTTAATACTACCAAAAAACAATAGTGTTGTACTTGAAAATCTAAATTCTCAAATATATCCTGATACACCTCAATCATCACCAAAACCACTACAGGAATTTAACGCTTCTGATTTAGATGAACTTCCTTTTTAATACAAATTATGACGATTAATTTAATTCACTCCTTACTTTTAGCGCAAACAACTTCTGGAATAGTTTTTAGTTCTATAACTATTTTGATACTTCTTACCTTTTCAAGTTTAATTGCTGCTTCAGAAGTGGCTTTTTTTGCACTTGAACCTAGCGATAAAGAAAAACTTAAAAATGAAGAAAATAAAAATGCAAGAAGTGCTCTTGAACTATTAAACAAACCACAAGATTTATTAGCAACAATACTAATTACTAGCAACTTCGTCAATGTAGCTATTGTCATTATTACAAGTTCATTGTTAAACATCATTTTTCCAGCAGATGAGGGAGAATCCTTGATGAGATTTGTCATTGATGTGTTTTTAATTACTGCTATTATATTGCTTATTGGAGAAGTTATACCAAAAGTTTATGCAACAAAACAAGGTATATCCATTGTAAAAATGATGGCACTCCCTCTGACATTTATTTCAAATATGCCACCTGTTTCTTGGTTGAGAAAATTTTTGGTTAATGGAACTAAAATCATTCATCGCTATGCCGATAAAAAAGAAGTTAAAGTTTCAAGTGACGAATTAGAACAAATATTAGCACTAACAAAAGAAGAAACAACCTCTGATGAAGACCATAAAATTTTGGAGGGGATAGTCAAATTTGGAATTACAGATGTCAAACAAATAATGCGTCCTCGAACAGAAATATTTGCCATATCAAATACTTTAACGTTTAGAGAAGTACTTGAACATATTGAAGAAATGGGATATTCAAGGGTTCCAGTATTCGAAGGGACATTAGACAAAGTAGAAGGAATTTTAAATATTAAAGACTTATTACCTTACTTAGATCAAGACGAAACTTTCGATTGGCAAAGTTTTATTAGAAAGGCTTTCTATGTTCCTGAGAACAAAAAACTAGACGATTTATTGAATGATTTTCAATCGAAAAAAATGCACATGGCTATCGTTGTGGATGAATACGGGGGCACTAGTGGACTTGCAACTTTGGAAGATATTTTAGAGGAAATTGTTGGGGATATCACCGATGAATTTGACGAACAAGAAATTAGCTACACAATAATTGCCGAAAATGAATATATATTCGAAGGAAAAACATCATTAGTAGACTTTTACAAGGTCACAAAGCTCGACGGAAAAGAATTTGAAAATAACAAAGGTGAAGCTGATACACTAGGAGGTTTTATTGTAGAACAAGCTGGTAGAATTTTAATGAATAGAGAGAGTATACAAGTAGAAAATTGTAAATTAATAGTCGAAGCATCTGACAAAAAACGAATAAAATCAATTCGAGTACTTATCCAAGAAGAAGTAGATTCTTCATTAAATACAGAATTATAATGTTAACCAAAATCACTTCAATAATTACAGGAGCATTACTTTTTACCGCTTGCGGAGGAGAAGAAATACCTATTCCAAAACCACCCACATTTTTAAATATTGAGTTACCTGCTCATTCATACAAAAAATACAATGAATCCTGTCCTTATGAATTTGATATTTCTACCTTATATCAAGTTCGAGATGTTTACGAAGGGAAAACATTAACTTGCCACAAAGATATTTTGTTTGGGAAATTAAACGGAACACTCCATTTTTCTAATATTATCATGGATAAACCGTTAAAAGATTATATTAACTATGCTATCGACAAAGTAGACGAACATAAAATCAAGGCAACTGATATCCAAGATAGACAAATTATTCGTCCGAAAGATAAAGTTTACGGTACTCTATTTGAGTTAAAAGGTGATGTTGCTTCTCCTTTTCAATTCTATCTTACAGACTCTGTTTCGCGCTTCGTTAGTGGTGTTGTATATATGAATGCTAGACCTAATTACGATTCGATTAAACCGAGTTTAGATTATATTAAAAAAGACATAGATAGAATGTTGAATACGTTTAAGTGGAAGTAGGATATAGACAAAAGACTGAAAGACAAAAGACTGAAAGACTCGAGACATTAGACACTAGACTGAAAGACAAAAAAGGCCTCCGATTGGAAGCCTTTTTTGTTTGATATCAATTTTATTTGAATAAACAGATCAAGTAATAGAAACCTGCGGCAAATAGAGCACTTACCGGTATAGTTAGAATCCAAGCCCAAAGTAGGTTGATAGTTACACCCCATCGTACAGCACTCAATCTTTTTGTTGCCCCTACCCCAATGATAGAACCAGTGATGGTATGTGTCGTAGAAACAGGGATACCTAAATTACTAACAACAAACAAAGTTAATGCACCAGCTGTTTCAGCACAAACACCCTCTAAAGCAGAAACTTTAGTGATTTTAGACCCCATTGTTTTCACAATTTTCCATCCACCAAACAAAGTACCGATCGCAATCATTAAATAACAACCAAAAGAAATCCAAGTAGGCATAGTTTTTGAATTTACTTTTGTTGAGATTTTATGTCCAGATTTTAGTTTATAGTTAGAATCTACAAAAGGAGTAAATAGTTTGTATTTTTTATATTTAGTTGAAAGAACGTCATTACCAAAAATTAATTCTTTTGATTTTGCATCAAAAATACTATCACCTGTTGAGTAAACATATAAGTTTTTTGCCTTAAACTTTTCTTTTTTACCCTCAACAGATTTATACTCTATTTGCATAACTTCAGATATTTGGAAATCTTTAGGTACATCATCCACTTGACCTGAACGTGACATATTTCCATAAACTAACAGAGCAGCACAAATAATACCCATAACCTTCTGTGAATCTGCCCCACCATGTCCTAAAGAGAAAGCGGCAGAAGAAAGTAATTGTAATCTCTTATACATATTAGATTCTTTCAGTGCTGTTTGTCTTTTACCATGCACAAGGATGTAGTATAGATAAGCCAAAATAAAAATTACTAGCATAATGATTACAATGTACATCATTTCTTTTTTCATATCCATATATTGAACCATATAGTCCATTAGAAGATAAATAAATAAAGAAGAACATACTATTAAGATAAATTTTAAAAAATATCTTCTACTCATAGTAACAAGTGCTATAGTAAATGCAATTACACCACCAATAACTGGGGCTAGAAATATGAATAGGATTATTTTAATTATATCTGCTGAATTAATAACATCAAAACCGGCGTGAGCAACAGCAGCACCCGCAAAGCCTCCAATTAAAGTATGCGAAGAAGATGAAGGGATACCCATCCACCATGTAAATAAATTCCAAGTAGTTGCAGCTAGAAGACCAGCGAGAATTACCCATAAATCAATTGCATTACTATCCACTGTTTTGGCCACCGTATTTCCAACACTCATATCGAACACCCAGAAAGCCAACACATTAAACGCTGCCGCCCAAATTACAGCTTGTAAAGGAGTCAACACTTTTGTTGAAACAACAGTTGCAATGGAATTTGCTGCATCGTGAAAACCATTAACTAAATCGAAGATCAAAGCGATGGCAATAACGACTAACAATAATGTAAACATCTTAGTTAAATTTTAGTTTGATTGATTAAGCGTATTTTACAACGATAGATTCCATCACATT
This sequence comes from Crocinitomicaceae bacterium, assembly GCA_046304235.1. Lineage (GTDB taxonomy): Bacteria > Bacteroidota > Bacteroidia > Flavobacteriales_D > Crocinitomicaceae > CANHVK01. The sequence continues at coordinate 8,412 of JBKCEW010000016.1, forward strand.
ACCAGCATCTTCACACATATCAGTAACTTTCTCAAGATTTTGATAGATTTCTCTTTTTTTGATTAACAATTTGATATCAATTTCATTTTCGAAAAGATTTTCAATACTTAAATCAAAGATATCGTCCACTTGATTTTCAATACCATTAATTTTAATAACACATTCTACAACTTTATTGATATTTTTTAAGTTTCTCAACTCTAATACTGCTCTATTAACGGATAATACTGATTCTTTAATTGCATCAGCCATTTTAATAATACCTTGATCTGAAGTAGGGTCTACTTTATAAAAGTTTAATTTTTTTGCTGTAGCATAGATATAATCTGCAATGTCATCCAATGCAGTAGCAAGACTATGAATATCTTCTCTATCAAAAGGAGTGA
>JBKCEW010000017.1:0-6355 GCA_046304235.1 Crocinitomicaceae bacterium
ATCTTGTAATGTGAAATTGATTCATGATTAAAAATAATTATCTTTAATTAAAAAAAATAGAAAAATGAAAGTAGATAAATTACAATTACAGAAAACGATGTTGAATATGTATGAAACAATTATTAATGACTTAAAAGAAGAATTAAAAGTCAAAGAAACATTAGCAAACATCGATGAAGACAATACATTAGATCCTGAAGATTATTCAAACCAAACTGTATCTAAAGAAATGAAAATGTTACTTCAAAAACAGTTAGATAAAGCACAATTTGATTTTGAAAAAGTAAAAAACATGGATTTTTCGGAGAAATCAGAAGCTGTGGTAGGAGCTTTAGTTACAACGGATATGTTCAATTTTATTTTAGGGGTAGCTACGACTCCTTTCTTATTTGGAAATATGCAAATAGTTGGTGTATCCACAGAGGCACCAATTTTCAGTAGTCTTCTTGGAAGAAAAGAAGGTGATTCATTTCAGTTTACTGGACATCAGTATAATATAAATTATGTTCAATAATTTTATAAATTTTAATATGGTGACATATTAAGCATACAGTTTTTTGATGTTTTATTGAAATTTAAAGGGAGGATGAATCATTTTCCCTTTATTAACTTTAAAAAAATAAAATCTTTAAAATAAAGATTAATTTTCAGAAGGGTTTGAGGGAAATCTAGTATAAAGTTCGAATTTCTTTCCTAATTTAGAAATGAAGTATTTCCAAGGATCATCCATTTTGGTGTTCATTATTTCTTCAATATTATCTACCTCAGAAACTATCCATATGTTATCCTCAATTTCGTATTTAAGTTGTTCAGGATCCCATCCTGAATATCCTAGAAAAAATCGAATTTGATTGTTTTCGAAATGTGAATCTTTAATCACTTTTGTAAGTTGATCAAAGTCTCCGCCAATAAAAATCCCATCTTTTAGTTCAATACTTTCATTTAGTTCATTACCAAGAGTATGAAGAAAATAAAGACTTTCAGTTTCAACAGGACCACCTAAACTTAATCGAGATTTTAATTCAGGAAAATCAGGGTTTAACTCATTGATATCAATTTCTACATATTTATTGAGAACAAATCCAAAACTTCCTTCTTTCGAATGTTCGCATAGATATACAACAGATCTTTCAAAATATTCATCACCTACAAATGGGTCAGAGATTAATACCCTACCTTTTTTTGGTTCTAAATCTGTTTCAAAAGTGATATCTAACACGTAAAATTAATTTAGCAACAAAAATAATCAAATTATAAACTGAATATTAAGAGTTAATTCATAATTTATGGATAACAAACTATTATTAAAATTTATAATTCATACCAATACTTGGTAAAAATGGAAACTGATAAATTTTTTCATTAGTAACTCTATTGATATAGAATAAGTTGTTTCTATTGTATGCGTTTGTTACACCTAAAATTATTTCTAGATTTTGTGTTTCTTTTATTTTAAAATTTTTCTTAAAAGTGATGTCTAGACGGTGATAATATGGGAGTCTTCTACTATTAAAATCACCCAAAATCAATGTGACATCGTTTGAATTACTAGTGGTGACATCGGTTGTTAATCCTCCTGATAGATTTTCATTTTGATATACTCCCACAGTTGGAGTAAAGGGTAAACCTGAACCTAAATTCCATCGAATATTACATTCAAAAGATTTTTTCTTGTCTAGCATTATACTTGTTACGAAATTTAAATTATGCCTTCTATCGAAAACTGGAAAATAATTTTTTAATCCATCCCAACGATCAGACTTACTCCAGGAATAAGCTCCCCAAAAATAAAAACGATCCAAATTATATTTTAAAAGTATATCGAATCCATACGATTTTCCTGTTTCTATTAAAAAATTCTTACTGTAAATTTCGGGTACATCTATTTTGCTTTCTTCGAATAATTTATTTTGATTGATGTTGCTTAATTGCGGAAAATATTTATAAAAACCTTCAATATTTAAATCTAAATGTTTAGCTAAATCAATTTCACTACCAAAAACAGCGTGCCATGCATATTGAATACCGTTTTTAATGGTTGTAGTTTCCCCATTTTCAAGTGTCAAGGTTGAAGGAACACTACTTGGTGCAGTAAGAATTCCATTAAATAAATTGACTAAATCTCTATCTGATGAAGCAGTAGTTAAATTTTGAGAATATCTACCTCCAGAGAATTTCAATCTGAATTTTTCAAACATATTATATTTAATTCCGAGTCTAGGTTCTGGAGATATTACACTCAAACGAGAATAGTTTTGAATTCGGATTCCTGGTTGAAAAATAAATTTTCCAGCAATTAATTTGTAATTTAAATAAGTGCCTATTTCAAATGTGAAATTTTGATCTTGAATTAATCTATTTGAAAGATTGTAAATATTATAATCAGTTGAATTTCCACCAATAGTAATTCCTGCATCAAATTGACTTTCATTTTTTAAGAAATAGGAAAAATCAAACCCTAATTCTCCACTTGAAATTTTACTAGTTCTAGGAGATTCATTTTGTTCTTGAAAGTTGATGTCATATGAAGAACCATTTACGTGTCCGCGAATAAACACTCCAGAACTACCAGGAATAATAATAAAGTTCATTCCAGCACCATTTTGTTTCCATTGTAAATTAGCTAAATCAGTATAGTTAACCTGGTCAGTGTTTTGAAAACCAAAAAGATTTAGTTTTGATCCATCTCCTGCGTTGAGTGTGATTTTGCCATAGTAATCACTAAATGAAAAAGGCATTCCTTCGCCATTATTTATACTTTTATATAGAGTAGGCGAGGTTTGACTTATTAAACTTTGTTTTGTAGAAAAAATATAAGACCCTGATGACAAACCATTTTCATTTTTTTTCCCTAAAGGGCCTTCTAATACCAATTTCCCCATAAATGGACTCATTGAAACTTTCGAAGCGAATTTTCTTCTATTTCCATCTCTATAAGTAATATCCATAATGGAAGAAATTCGACCACCGTAACGTGCATCAAAACCGCCAGTATAAACATCTGCATTTTTGATTATTTCGGTTTCAAATACAGAAAAGAAACCAATGGAATGGAAGGGAGAATAGATTGTCATTCCATCCAATAACACTTTATTTTGAATAGGTGTACCTCCTCGTACATACAATTGACCTCCCTGATCTCCAGTAGATACAATTCCGGGGGTAACACTTAATGCTCCGACTATATCATTTTCAGCACCAATAGAAGGAATGCGTTCTAATGCTTTTTTATCTAATTTTACTACTGAAGTTGAAACTTCTGTTGTTTTCTTTTTTTCAGTCGCACTGATAACGATTTCATTAAGCGCTTTAACTTTATCTCCACGAATTAATTCAATTTTAACTTGTTCAATAGCATCTAAAGAATTAACAGAGATTTGAGATGAATAATTCTCGAAACCAATCTGATTTATTTTAATTCCATAGGTTCCTATTTTCAGTTTTGGAATTGAAAAAAAACCATTTACATCAGTAACACCACCACCCTTGATTGAATCATTTAAATACACCTTAACTTTAACAAAAGGTATAGGTTCACCATTTAATTTTTCATATACAAAACCACGTACAATTCCGTTTTGACCAAATGAAATTACTGATATTAATATAAATACAAATACTATTTTAATTTTTACCATTTTACAATTTTCTTTCAAGTGCTTTCGCTTTATTCCAATATTTATCAAGTTCTTCTAACTTCATATTACTAATATCTTTTTTCTCCTCACGAATAAAATCTTCCATTGTAGTAAAACGACGTTTGAATTTCAAATTAGTTTTCTCTAATGCATTTTCTGGATTAACACCAATAAATCTAGCATAATTAATCAATGCAAATAAAACATCACCAAATTCAGATTCTATTTCATCTTGATTTTTAGATTTTTCTGCATCATTTAACTCTTGTAATTCTTCTTGTACTTTATCCCATACTTGAGTCTTATCATCCCAATCAAAACAAACACCTCGTACTTTTTCCTGAATTCGAATCGCTTTCACTAAAGCAGGTAACGAATTTGGAACACCTTCCAACACCGATTTTTTACCTTCTTTTAATTTTAATTTTTCCCAATTTGCTTTTACTTCTTCTTCTGTTTCTACTTTGACATCGCCATAAATATGAGGATGTCTAAAGATTAATTTTTCACAAATTGCATTCAATACGCTATCTACTGTAAATGCTTTTACTTCTTCTCCCAGTTTACAATAAAAGACTAAATGCAAAAATAAATCCCCGATTTCACCTTGTATTGCGTTCAAATCATTAGTAGAAATTGCATCAGCCAATTCATAGGTTTCTTCAATTGTCAGCGTTCTAAGGGTTTCAAATGTTTGTTTTTTATCCCAAGGACATTTCTCCCTTAGATCATCCATTATAGCGAGTAATCTCTCAAAAGCAATTAATCGTGGATCATTCATAAATCAAAAGTTAATATTCTCCAAACCATCTCCTTAAAAACCATTCAGACCCTAAGAGAATAAATAATAAAATCAATAACCAAATTTCGTCTAATAAAGAATGTTGTTTTAATTCTTCAAAAGACATAGTCGCTACATCTGGATTTTGTTCAATCTCATCCAAGATAGCATTTATATTTTCAGTTTTATAAAACTTTCCATTGCTTTGATAGCTTAAATTTCTTAAAGTCGTAAAATTAGAAACAACATCAAATGATTCAATTGGTTTGTTTTCAACATAAAACATTCCATTTTTAGTATATCTTTTACCATGAAATAGGGTAGAGGCAACCCATGTATATTTACCCACTTTTAACTTCCCTAAAGAAAGAGTGTAATAGTCACCAATTTGAGCAAATTGATAAACGGATTTTTGTTTTTTTTCATTTACTAATTGAAATTGAATTTCTGCTTTATTATTTAAAGTCTGGTTTTCATCGTAAAATTCAGCTTTTAAATTGATATCTTCCAATGTATTGAAAGTTTTTGGAAGTGATACCCTTAATGCTGAGGCATTTTCTTTGTTCACTAAATAATTTACAGTTTTTTGTACAAATTCATCAAAAGCTTCGTTGTGTTTCATTTTGGCAAATTCGAACATTTTCCAGCGCCAGATTCCTTCCCCATAAAAAATACCTAGTTTTGAATTTACTGTGTTTTTGAAAAATAATAAGGGATCATTTTTTTGAATCTTACCAACTCTCTGGGATAAAATAACTTTATAACTAGAAGTTAAACCTACATTTCCATATCGAACTTGAACTGGTGGAAAAAACTCAAATCCTTTCAAAACTTGATCCGAAAAATCAATAACACCATTTTCACTTTTTATATATGCTTGTACATCATCGCTTTGGTTAACTGGAGAAACAGAAAATCCTAGTTCAAGTTGATTAATTTCTTTCTGACTAGATTCAGCTCCGATAAAATAGAAAACAGGCTTGTTTAATTGTTTGATTTTAAGAATATTTTCTTGTGAAAGATTAGTTCCTGGTTTATGCCAAATGACTAAGTCATAATCTTTTTTATTGTTTTTCCAGGTATCGAATGTAGCTACTTCAACTTTTAAATTAATTAATTTATCTAGTGCAGATTTGATTGCTGTAATATCTGGATGGGGAGCAGAAGAAATAATCAAAATTTGATTACGATTATCAAGTACCTCAATATAAAATAATTGCTTGTTATTAATTGTGTTTTTTTCTCCACCTACTGGTTGAACTTTTACTTCATATTGTTGGAATCCAATTTCATTCGCCTCGATCTCAAAATTAACTTTTTGATAGGATTCGTTTGAATTAAAAGTGATTGCTTTTTGAGTAAGTTTTTTTCCTTTATGGTAAATTTCAATCATACTACTTTTTCCTTTTAGTAAAGATGAATTAATCGATACTTCAAGCGGAAATTTATTTTTTAAAAATGCAACTTCATTTGATATTATATTAGAAATTGAACAATCTTTCACAGGAGTTGAATCACCAACTCCAACTGTGTATATAGGACAAAATCGTATAAACTTTGAGCTATATTCAGGATTTATACCTTGATTGAAGTTTCCGTCAGATGCAAAAATAATAGCTCCAATATTTCTGTTATAGTATCTAGACGCAAGTTCTTCAAAACCCAATGATAGATTTGATTGTTGTTCTGAGAAAGTTAGAGTTGATTGTTGATTTAATCGTTCACCAATAGTGAAAACAACTGACTCAAATTTAGTTGATTCAATAGATGAAATTTTTTCACCGAAATTCCTTAATCGATCCATCTCAATCTTACTATTACTATAATTCTGAATAGATTGTGAATTATCTAAAACAGTAATTAAGAGTGGTTTTTCAATTCTATAACCAATAATTTGTATAGTTAAACCAATTAATATAGATATAATAAAAAAAAG
>JBKCEW010000018.1:0-4375 GCA_046304235.1 Crocinitomicaceae bacterium
TTAGGAGGTTATAAAGAAGAATTTAGGGTGATTTCTGATTGTGCATTAATTATTAAAATACTTGAAAAAAAGTATATGACTCAAAAAATAGATCAAGTAATAAGTATTTGTGAAAATCAAGGTGTTAGTGCTCAATTAGAACATTTAATTCGAAAAGAAAGGTACAGATATTTAATTAAATACAATTTAATAATTTTGATAAAAGCATATTTATTTTCTTTAATAAGATACATTCGACGTAAATGAAATCAGTTTTATTAATTACTCATGATACATCCATTTCAGGTGCTCCTAAATCAATTTTGTTAGTTTTTGAAGAATTGATAAAAAAAAACATAAAGGTAACTACTATCGCGCTAAAAGGTGGTGGTAAATTAGAGGAAAGATTTAAAAAATTGTCTTTCTGTTATTATGATATACATTCTTTGTCAAAAGATTATAAATATAGCATCAAAAATAGATTCAAAAAAAAATTTTTTGGTGTTCCTTTTACTTCTGAATATGATCTGTTTGTTAATGAAATTTCAAAATCTAATTTTGACGTAATATATTGTAACACTGTTGTTTCTTTAAATTTGGCGATTGAATTAAACAAACTAATTAGAGCCAAATTAATACTTCATATTCATGAATTAAAAACGGTTATTGATGAATTTTGTTTAAACTTAAGTGCATTTCATAGTTTAATAGATTCTTTTATTGTCCCATCTTTATTAAATCAAATGTGTTTAATCAACGATTTTTCAATTCCTAAAGAAAAAATATTTTTAATTCGTGAAACAACTGATATTGTCAATGAAGATTTTATTCAATCTAGAAATCGTAATAACTTCAATGTTTTAATGTGTGGTGGGGCTTATTGGAGGAAAGGTGATGATCTATTTATTCAAATTGCAAATTTGATATTAAAAAGAGATAAACGTTTTCGATTTTTTTGGCTTGGACAACAGTCTGATGAACGAAAGAGAGTAAATGAGTTAGATGTGAATAATTTAGGTATTGAACAGTATATACATTTTATTGATGAGACAGAAAACATAAAGGAATGGTATTTGAAAACAGATATATTTTTATTGACATCAAGAGAGGATCCTTTTCCATTAGCTGCTATCGATGCGGGGATTTTAGGAATACCAATTTTTTGCTTTTCGAAAACAACTGGAATTGAAGAGGTTATCAATAGTTTTTGTGTAATACCCTATTTAGATTTAGAAATAATGAGTAAAAGAATAATTTCTCTCGTTGATGATCAAGATATGTATACATTAATTTCAAATGAGAATATAAAATCATTTAATAAATTTACACCTGAATTAATTTCTAATCAAGTTGAAAAATTATTGTGAGAATCAAAATTTGATTGAAAATCCACTTGTAAGTATTTGTGTTCCAACTTATAATCAGGTTAAATATTTAGAGAAGTGTTTGATTTCTATTTCTATACAAACATTTAAAAATTTTGAATTAATTATTTCTGATGATAGTACAACAGAAGAAGTATTTAATTTAGTTCATTTATTTCAATCACGTACAGGATTAAAAGTAAGCTATTTTCGTAATATCCCCTCTTTAGGATCACCTGAAAACTGGAATTATGTCATTTCTAAAGCAAATGGAAAGTGGATAAAAATTATGCATCATGATGAGTGGTTTTCTAATTCAGAATCATTACAAAAATTTGTTAAAAAAATTGAAGATAAAGGTGAATCTTTGATTTTTTCTGGAATTCAAGGCTTTAATCTAAAAGAGAATAAATCATATACTAATTTACCATCGAAAGAATTTGTAGATTTAATAAATAATGATCCATTTAAATTATTAAAAGGCAATTTCATAGGCCCGCCAAGTTGTATCATTTTTCCAAAATCCATTTTAAATTTTGATAATAATATTAAATGGTTAGTAGATATCGATTTTTATATTCAACTTCTTAAGAATTTTGATTTTAAGCTCGAATATATAGAAGAGATTTTGATTGAAAATTGTATAGATGAACACAATATTACAAATAGTTATGTTCATGATATGGAATTACAACTTGTTGAATATATCTATTTATTAAAAAAATATTCTGTTAAAATGAATTTTAAAAATCGATTACTTTATCTTTATTGCACTTATAATTTTTTAAAATCATTCAAACAACAAAATTTTATTATTTTATTACTACGTTTGTTGAAAAAGAGGTTTTATGTATAATGATTTAAATTACTTAAGTGCACCGCTAGAAATTAATAATGAATTAGCATCCTATTTTGATTCAAATAAAGTTAAGCTAATTTTAGATATTGGTGCTTGTGATGGATTAGATTCAATAAAATATGCTCGATTATTTTCACATTCTATTGTTTATTCTTTTGAACCATTGTCATATAATTTCGAGTTAATTAAGAAAAATTTAATTAATTACAATGTGAAAAATGTCATCCCCTTACAATTAGCATTAAGCAATGAAAAAGGACTCGCTTCATTTTATGTTTCTTCGGGGCGCCCTGAAGAAATACCTGAAGAAATTAATTGGGATTTTGGAAATAAATCTAGTTCATTGCTTGAACCTAATAAAACAAAAGAAATTCATCCCTGGCTAAAATTTCAAAATAAGATTGAGATTAAAACTGACATTCTTGAGAATTTCTTGAATGAAAAAAAAATAAAATTAGTGGATTTCGTTCACATGGACGTTCAAGGAGCAGAGTTGATGGTCTTACAAGGTGCTGGAAAATTTATTAGAAAAATTAAAATGATTTGGCTTGAAGTTGAAAATGTTGAATTGTATAAAAACCAGCCATTAGCCTCAGATGTTGAGCATTTTTTGAAATGTAATGGTTTTTCAAAAATTAAAGATACCGTAAATCATATTGCTGGTGATCAATTATGGGTTAATTATAATTATTTTCCGATTAAAAGGTTAACTTCAATAATTTACAGATTATTTCGAAAATTAGGTCTTATAAAATGATTATTAGTTTTTTAACAGGAGGCTTAGGAAATCAATTGTTTCAATATGCCTTTGCCTTTGCTTTGTCGAAAGCGTATAATGAAAAATTATATTTTGATACTTCGTCTTATGATTGGGATACGTTAAGAAAATTTGAATTAGATCATTTTCAAATGAACATTAAAGCTGCTCATAAAAATGATATTGAAAAAATAAAAAAACTTAAACCTTTATTTTATGATCGATTGAAATACAAATTTCAGAGAACAAATATTCCATATTATCGTTTGTCAATATTGAAAGAACAATCGTTTGCTTTTGATAAAAATTTTAAAAAATTCAGGAGGAAAAATGTCTATGTGGAAGGATATTGGCAATCTGAAGAATATTTTAAAAATTATCGTAATGAAATACTTAGGTCTATTTATTTACCAAACATCAAACTATCTGTTAAAACGTTAAATTATAAAACATTAATTCAAAATACACCAAATAGTATTTCTATTCATATTCGTCGTGGTGATTATCTTTCGAACTCTGAAACTACTGCCTTTCATGGAGTTTGTGGTTTAAGGTATTATTAATCATCTATAATATATTTGGAGTCTGAGTTTGCTTGCCCCACTTATTTTGTATTTTCGGATGATAAAGATTATATCGAAGAAGTATTTGGGGGTAAGAATAATTTCATACTTATCAAAGATATATCTTTTGATTTCGAAGAATTGATTTTGATGAGTTGTTGTAAACATAATATTATTGCTAATAGTTCATTTAGTTGGTGGGGGGCTTGGTTAAACAATTTTTCAGATAAAAAAGTAGTTGCACCTAAATATTGGTTTGCAAATAAGGAGATGAATGACAAAACCACTGATTTAATTCCAAAAAAATGGAAAAGACTGGGATAGTTTCAATTACTCCACCCGATGTGAGTGTAGTTATGCCGGTTTATAATGGCGAACAATATTTAAAAGAAGCGATAGAAAGTATCTTGTCACAAACTTACGTTAATTTTGAATTCATTATCATCAATGATGGTTCTGAAGATAATTCAGAAGAAATTATATTATCCTATAATGATCCTCGTATTGTTTATATTAAAAATCTTGAAAATTTAAAATTGATAAAAACATTGAATATTGGTTTTTCAAAAGCAAAAGGAAAGTACATTGCACGAATGGATGCGGACGATATTTCTTTACCTAGACGTTTAGAAAAGCAAGTTGACTATTTAGAGAGAAATCCAGATATTGGTGTATTAGGAACAGGTGTGTTTTTAAAGGGTGAGAAAGAAATTTCTAAATTATTATATCATACAGATGACAAATCTTTGCGATTTGCTTTGGCTTTTTATTGTCCATTTATACATCCTTCAGTTGTGCTTCGCAAAGCTGTTTTAGATCATTTGCCAATTATTTTTGATGGTAACTATATTCA
>JBKCEW010000019.1:0-7689 GCA_046304235.1 Crocinitomicaceae bacterium
GATTAAGACATGACCCATATATTTTTTCAACGAATAAGAATTACAAACCAAAATTCTAATTCAAAGGATTTTTAAATAAGATAAATCTTACCTAAACAATAATCTATAAATGTATTACTTCTCCATATGCAGCTGCTGCAGCTTCCATAACTGCTTCAGACATTGTAGGATGAGGGTGAACCGTTTTAATTAATGCTTCACCTGTAACTTCTAATTTACGAACTGCTACAATTTCAGCAATCATTTCCGTTACATTAGCACCAATCATATGAGCACCTAATAACTCTCCATATTTTGCATCGAAAATCAATTTAACAAAACCATCTTTCGCACCAGCAGCACTAGCTTTTCCTGATGCTGAGAAAGGAAATTTACCCACTTTAATATCTAATCCTTTTTCTTTTGCTGCTTTTTCTGTTAAACCAACAGATGCAACTTCAGGTGAACAATAAGTACATCCTGGTATATTTCCATAATCTAATGGCTCTGGATGATGACCAGCGATTTTTTCAACACAAATAATACCTTCAGCAGAAGCAACGTGGGCTAAAGCAGGTCCAGGAACGATATCACCGATTGCATAATAACCAGGAATGTTTGTTTGATAATATTCGTTTACCAAAACTCTTCCTTTATCTGTTGCAATACCTACTGTTTCTAAACCGATATTTTCAATATTCGTTTCAACTCCCGCAGCAGATAATACGACATCACATTCAAGTACTTCAATTCCCTTTTCTGTTTTCACAGAAACTTTACAACCAGCACCCGATGTATCCACTGACTCAACAGCTGATTTTGTCATCACTTTAATACCAGCCTTTTTGAATGATTTCTCTAGTTGTTTAGATACTTCTTCATCTTCAACGGGAACGATATTTGATTGAAATTCAATAATCGTAACATCTGTACCCAAAGCATTATAAAAATAAGCAAACTCAACTCCAATTGCTCCAGAACCTACAACCACTAATTTTTTCGGTTGTTGTGGTAATGTCATTGCTTCTCTATATCCAATTATTTTTTTACCATCTTGTGGTAAGTTTGGTAATTTTCTAGAACGTGCACCTGTTGCTAAAATAATCGCTTTATCAGCAGAATACACAGTTTTAGTTCCGTCTTCTGCAGTTACTTCTACCTTTTTTCCCGATAAAACAGTACCATGTCCTTTGATAACATCAATTTTATTCTTTTTCATCAAAAATTGAATACCAGTACTCATTCCATTAGCAACACCTCTACTTCGAGCGATTATTGCATCAAAATCTGCAGAAGCATCAGAAACAGTTATACCATAATCTTTTGCATGAGTTAGATATTCATAAACATTAGCACTTTTTAATAATGCTTTTGTAGGTATACAACCCCAATTTAAACAAATTCCTCCTAACGATTCTTTTTCAACAATGGCAGTTTTCAACCCCAATTGTGAAGCTCTGATTGCAGTAACGTATCCGCCTGGTCCGCTACCAACTACAATTATGTCGTAATTCATAGTTATTCTAATAAAAATAGATATTGCGCGAAGTTACAAAATAAAACGAAACACGTATTTTTGTCCAAAAAAATAAACCATGATAAATTATTCTATTTCATTTGATAATCCATCGAATCAATATATTACAGTAAAAATCAACTTTACATCAACAGAAACAGAACACGAAATACAATTACCATCATGGAGACCTGGAAGATATGAGCTTGGAAACTTTGCGAAAAATGTAATGAGCTTCACTATTTACGAAAATAATCAACCTTTATCTTTTCAAAAAATCACAAAAGACCGATGGAAATTTACCTGTTCAAAAAATGAATCAATAACTGTTGAGTATAAATATTATGCAAATGAGTTAAATGCTGGCTCAACCTTTTTATCTGACAATCAATTGTATGTTAATCCTGTAAATTGTTGTGCCTACATTGTTGGGCTAGAAAATGAGTTTTTCACCTTAAAATTAGAGATTCCTATTAATTATGAAATAGCATGTGGTTTAGATAAAAATGAAAAAATGTTGAGTGGTAAATCATTTGATGAATTAGCCGATTCACCTTTCATTTGCTCTCCAACTCTAAAACATAACACTTACGAGAGTAATAATACACTGTTTCATATTTGGTTTCAAGGTGAAGTTAAACCAGATTGGGACAAAATCATCAATGACTTTAAAAAATTTACAGATAAACAAATTGAGAAATTTGGAGACTTTCCTGTAAAAGAATATCACTTTTTGATTCAAATCTCACCCTATAGAACCTATCATGGGGTGGAACACAAAACATCTACTGTTATACATTTGGGACCTTCAATAGATATATTTGGTGATTTTTATTCAGATTTATTAGGTGTTAGTTCTCACGAATTATATCACACATGGAATGTGAAATCAATAAGGCCAATCGAAATGTTCCCATATGATTTCACCAAAGAAAATTATTCAGAACTAGGCTATTTGTGTGAGGGTGTTACTACTTACATGGGTGATTTAATGCTTTTAAAAAGTGGTGTTTTCTCATTAGAAGAATACATCAAAGAAATGGAAGCACAAATTCAAAAACACCTAGATAATGAAGGAAGAAACAATTATTCTGTTGCAAATTCTTCATTTGACACTTGGTTAGACGGTTATGTTCCTGGTGCTCCTGGAAGAAAGGTGTCTATTTATACAGAAGGTTGTTTGATTACATTCATTTTAGATGTTAAAATCATTAAAAACTCAAATGGAAATTATTCATTTGATGATGTGATGCGACATTTATATGAAGAATATTACAAACAAAATAAAGGGGTTTCAAAAGAAGATTATAAAAAAACAGTTGAAAAATTCGCTAATGAAGATTTAACTGAATTTTGGACTAAATATATTGATGGTTTCGACTCGCTCCTCCCAATTCTAAAAGATGCATTTTCAGCTCTAGGCTTAAAAATTGAACTCAAGGAGAATAAAAAACTATCTACCGAAAAATTAGGTCTAAAAACTATTTTCAATGGTAACAACCATGTTGTTAAATATATTCTAGAAAATTCTAATGCGAACGTAAGTAATTTATCTCTTGAAGATGAAATTTTAGGGATTAATAATTTTGAAATTAAAAATGATCTGGATAAATGGTTAAATTATTTTTCAAACGAAAAAATCAACCTTCTTATTAAACGAAAAGGGAGATTTTTAAATTTAGACTTAAACCTAGATGGAAATATTTCTTTTGTAAAAAGTAAAATTTTAGTAAATTCATCGAATAATCCATTTTTTTCAAAATGGATCTCATAGTTTAAACACAAACATAAGATGCTAAAAAAGCTTTTATATCTATTTTCTTTATCCCTGATAATTTTATTTATTTCTGCGTGTGAAACAGAGATAGCCAAACCACCTAAAAAACAAACTTCAGTAAATGTAATTTCTGTTAATGACAGATATAAAAGAAATATTTATTCAGCTGTTAAAATAGGTAATCAATATTGGTTTCAAGGAAATTTAAATACATTGGTTTACACGGTGATGAAAAATGTTAATGGGAGAAATTATGATGATACAATAAATTGTTATAAGCCCTATTCTACTTCAATAGTCAATTTAACAGATTTACCCATAGACACACTAGCAGCTCAATGGCCTTTCAATGGTGTAGACTCTTTAGCAAAAAAATATGGACGAATGTATACATGGTATGCAGTAGCAGATGAACGAAACATTTGTCCTGCTGGATGGCATGTCCCGACTGAAACCGAATGGGACAAGATGATTGAAATATTAGGTGGTGATTCCCTCGCTGGTGGAAAAATGAAAGACACATCGAATATAGAGTGGAATTATCCAAATCTTGCAGAGGTTAATACTTATAAACTAAACGTAAAGTCTACAGGATATAGATCAGAATTTGGATCTTATGTTAATCAAGGAAAATTCACGTTTTTTTGGTCTTCCACTTCTGATCCTGATGATAAAGAATATGCAATTGCGTATGCGGTTTATGCACACAGTAAAAAAATATACAAACAACCTAAATCTAAAAGAATTTCAATGTCTGTTCGTTGTGTACGTTAAAAAACAATCTTTTTCAAACAATATTGATTTTTAATATTACCCCGTAAGAAATAAATCCCACTGTTAAATAATGGTAATCTTGTATTTAATGGAATTATTTGTATTGTCGTTCCATTCAATGAAACAAGTTCTAATTGTATATCCTGATCTGACAGAATAAAAAAATTATTTTTTTCATAATCGATTCGAATAGAAAACAAATCAATGACTTCGATTTCATTTAAACTAGCAATACATTTTTTTGATTTAATCATTTTATAAAAATCGATTTTACATACAAAATCGACAGAATCAATGAAAGGATTTCTATTACCTTGAATATCAAAAATATATTCCTGACGAGTTTTTTCATAATCATCCGGTAAATCTTGAAAATGCCATTTCTTTAGTATTTCTTCACTTTGTTTCAAAGGTAATACCCACTGGTTTTCTATTGAATTATATGCTGTTAACATATAAAATATAGATCTGGCAACATTTCCTTTTTGTGAATTAGATGGTTCATATACAATCACATCATTCATTTCACCTAATCGCCCCTCTTTAAATTCATATAAAACCTTACCGTTTATTTCACCAAAAGGATAATTATTCCTCACCGTATTGGCTTTATCTAAATTAGTGGGATATAAATTATGTAAATCAGAATACTCTGGTCTCTCAGGACTATTTGCCGGGTATGTAGGCATCCAAGAATGAGGAAACGTATGTTCTCTACTAAATCCAAGTTTTGTCCAATCAAAATTTCCTGAAAACAGTTTTTTATCTCCTGAATAAACACATTCCACATAACGCATTCCTTTCAAAGTATCTTTTATTTCTACTTTCTCTAACATAGTTGTTTTGTAATCAAAGTATGAAATTACTTTATGGGATGAAATTAAATTATGTAGTTGGTGGGCAAAATTAGTAGAGCTTGAATTCACTTCCTCATAATAATTTCCGACATTCAAATCGGAAGTACTTATAAAATTGTATGCAGGATTAGAAAGTTGATATTTTTCAGTTCCATCCTGCCCATTAAAAGCAAATACCAAATAATGATAAACGTGATTCGTTCGTATTGCAGAAGGAATAAAACTGGTATCACTTCCTACATAAGCAACCTTAGCATCATAGATCAAATCTCCTCTCATGTAACCTACACTTTGTTGAGGAGCTGCTAGCGGTCTACTTTTCTCAGACACCAAAACTAAATAACTAGTGGCGTCTTTTAATTTTGAAAAACTCACTTTAAATGAATACGATTTTATATCGCTGAAAACAATATGTTTAGGGTTGCTATTTGGAACAAATTGAGAAAGACAACATGTAGAGGGAATAAAAATTAAAAAAAAGAATAGTACGAAACGAAAGAATTGATTGTTATACATATTTTGTAACTTCGAAATCTAAAGATGTAAATTTAATGTGATATGATAAATAAATGGTTCACTTTATATGTTTTGTTTGGTGCTCAAATGATTTTCGCACAACAACAATTAACCATTGAAAAAATTTGGAAAAATGGTGAATTTGCTGAAAAAGGTGTCTCCGGTTTTAATGGTCTTAAAAATGGAGAAGAATTTACCAAACTCAATCAAGACTCAAAAGGAAGTTCAATAACTGTCCACAGCTATAAAAACTATAAAGGAGAAGGAAAAAATCTTATTGCTAGCGATCAACTTATTTTTCAAGGCAAACCATTAAAAATAGACGATTACAGCTTCAGTGCTGATGAAAATAAAATTTTATTACTTACCAATAAAAAACCGATTTACAGAAGAAGTTTCACTGCTAATTATTTTATTTATGATTTAAAAACACAAAAATTAAGTCCATTAGATAGTTCACGCTCTGAAAGTACCCTCGCTTCGTTTTCACCTGATGGTCAAAAAATTGCATACATTTTTAAAAATAATATTTATGTCAAAGATTTAATCACAAAGTCTATTACACAAATTACTTACGATGGTAAAAACAATGAAATTATAAATGGAACAACCGATTGGGTATATGAGGAGGAATTTGCAATAACCAAAGCATATGATTGGTCCTTCGATAGTAAAAAAATTGCATTTTTAAGATTTGATGAATCTCAAGTAAAACAATTTAACATAGATTACTTTGGGAAAAACTACCCGATTACACAAACATATAAATACCCAAAAGCAGGAGAATCAAACTCTAAAGTTGTAGCATTTGTGTACGATTTAACCAGTATGAAAAGTACATCGGTCACTCTAAATGATTATGAATACATACCTAGATTAAAATGGGCAATAAGTTCTAACAATCTAATATTATTGACTTTAAACAGACACCAGAACAACCTAACTTTCTATAAAATTGATGCAAATAAAAATGAATTAAATATTATACCTTTTTACAACGAGAAATCAGAAACCTATATAGAAATAGATGACAACTTGATAATGAATCCAAATGACAAAGAAATAATCAGAACAAGCGAAATTTCTGGTTTTAAGCATATTTACAAACTTGATTTCAATGGTAAACAAACACCAATCACTTCTGGAAATTATGATGTTATTGATATTTATGGGATTGACGATAAAGCAACTACTATTTTTTATAGTGCTGCAGAGAAAGGTGCAATAAACAAAGGAATTTATAGTATTAAACTAAATGGAAAAGATAAAAAAGTATTGAGTAATGAAATTGGATCAAGTGAAGCTCAATTTGCTCAAGGAATGAATTATTTTGTTTTAGAATATTCGAATGCTAATACACCAAATCAATTTGAACTGAAAACTAAAAATGGAAAAATAATTTCTTTGATGGAGGAAAATAATAATCTGAAAAATAGTCTGAAGAATTATACTCTTTCCAAAAAAGAATTTTACCAAGTTAAACATGATGGAATTACTAATAATGCGTGGATAATGAAACCCGTAAATTTTGACACAACAAAAAAATATCCAGTTTTCATACATGTTTATGGAGGTCCAGGGCACAATACGGTAGTTAATGGTTGGGGAGGAAATGACTTTATGTTTCATCAATTTCTGACACAACAAGGATACATCGTAGTAAGTGTTGATCCTAGAGGTACACAATTCAATGGTGTTAAACATAAAAAAGCAACTTATCTTCAAATGGGTAAATTAGAACTAGATGACTTCATAGCAACTGCAAAAGACTTAAAGAAGAGAAGCTATGTTGATTCTACACGTATTGGAATTCAAGGATGGAGCTATGGTGGTTTTATGAGTTCACTTGCAATTACAAAAGGTGCTAATCATTTTAAAACAGCCATCGCTGTGGCACCAGTAACTAACTGGAGGTTTTATGACAATATTTATACAGAGCGATTTATGAGAACACCTCAGGAAAATCAAAGTGGTTATGATGACAACTCACCAATAAAGCATGTGAAAAACCTAAAAGGAAAATATTTATTAATTCATGGAACGGCTGATGACAATGTTCATTTTCAAAATGCAATGGAGCTCACAACTGCTTTAATCAATGCAAATATTCAATTTGAGCAATTCAGTTACCCTAATAAAAATCATGGGATTTATGGTGGGAATACACGAAATCACTTATATCAAATGATGTATAATTTCATTTCTAAGAACTTATAAGGAATAAATCGTAATTTTTAGATTCCTTAAAATATTTTATAAAAAAGTTACCT
>JBKCEW010000020.1:0-4884 GCA_046304235.1 Crocinitomicaceae bacterium
AGTACTAATCTTTAAATAAATAATAATGAATACTACAGGAATTTTATATACACTATTTTTTAGTGTAATTGTACTTTTATCATTATATACACTTGGTTTTTTTCATAATATGAAAAAATACTCTTTATTGAGTCAAACAAATTCTAATATCAAGTTAGTAAGAAATTTAGTAATTGGTTTGTCAACATTTTTAATTATTGGTTTTTTATTTCAGAATCAAAATAAGTATTCTAAAAAGAATCAAATAGAAAATTCAAAACCAGAAATTTCTATTACAGAAAAGAGATTGAGATGTTTAAGAATGTTTGGGGGTGTAACACCAGGAATGTCAGCATGGGAACAAGCACAAGCAGAATGTGTTGCTAATAATAGCGAAAGTGCTTGTGAATGTATGGTTATTTTATCAAAATGATTTATTGAATTATATATAAATAAAATTTATGAATAATAATTTATTTAAATGCCCAGATTGTGACAAAGATGTTAGTAGAACTGTAAAGGTATGTCCGCATTGTGGTAATAATAAAATCCAAAAGCAATTAAGATTAAAAGAATGGGAGAATATGGATCCTTCAAAAAAGAAAAAAATTATATATGGTGTAGGAATTTTTCTTTTTGTTTACGTAGTCTTTATGTTTGGTTTTGTTGAGGATAAACCAGACCCTTGTGATTGTTATAATGTTTTAAATATCCCTACAGAAAGAATGATAGATGATAATGGAGAAAGATATGGTATGCCTTTTCCTGTTTATTCATTAACAAATGAACAGTTTAAAAAATATAAAAGTTGTTACGATGCTTATGCAGGACCAGCAACTGCTCATATAAAATGTAATGAAAAATAAATTATATGTATTGTAGAAATTGTAGTAACGAAGTATCTGATAAAGCAATAGTTTGTGTTTCATGTGGTACACCTCCAAAATCTGGAGATAAATATTGTTGGAATTGTAATTCTTTAACAAATCCAAATGCAGAAATCTGTTTGAAATGTGGAGTGGGTTTAAAAAATCAAAATACTGAAAGTAAAGATTGGTTAACGACTTTAATTTTATGTTTCTTCTTAGGATTTTTTGGTGTTCACAGGTTTTATACTAAGCATATTGGGATAGGTGTTGCTCAACTTTTAACAGGTGGTGGATGTGGTATTTGGGCTTTGGTTGATTTTATAATGATATTAACTGGTAGTTATAAAGATGCAGATGGAAATCAACTTATTAAAAAATAAACTAAATAAAATAACAAGAAAAAAGTATTTATTAATTGTTTGGGTAAGTCCTTTATTATTAAGTGTTTTGCCTTTAAGATTTATACTTAATAATAAAACAATCTGTATTTGGAAAAACCTTTTTGATATTGATTGTCTAGGTTGTGGAATTACTAGATCAATATTGTTAGTATTTCATTTTGAGTTTTCGAAAGCATATGAGTGCAATAAATTGGTTTTTATAGTATTACCAATATTATTAATAATATGGACAAAATTGATTATCAACTTTTAAAAAAACACACAAAGATAATTTATCTGATTTTTATAAAAATCATCTTTATTTATCACATTAACAAAAAACATTGATCTGATGGATTTAGGTAATAAATTCTTACGGATTTAATTTAATTGTTTTAGAATTATATAAAGATTAACGTAAAAGTAGGTAGAAATTATTCACCTAAAATGTTAGACTTTATTGATTGTTTTTAAGCTTTTTAAATACAAGAATGCTATAATAAAAAATACTTTAAAAATATTTTTTTTGACCAATAGAGATTGTAGATATGTATATTAAAGATTGAGTTGAAAGTAGAGTTTATGATTTTAAAGCGTTTATTTATTTTAATAATTATTGTTTATAATATTGAATTTGTTTTTAGTCAACTAGAAACACAAAATTGGTATTTTGGTTTAAATGCAGGTATTTCATTTGCTTCAAATCCACCTGTAGCACTTACTGACGGTCAGCTTAGTACAAATGAAGGATGCGCTTCATTTTCAGATTCAAAAGGTAATCTTCTTTTTTACACAGATGGTATAAAGGTTTATAATAGGTTACATCAACAAATGCCAAATGGTTTTGGATTAAGTGGTAATCCTTCATCTGCTCAATCAGCTATTATTTTACCAAAACTTGGTTCAGAAGTATTATATTATGTTTTTACAGTAGATGCTGAGGGTGGTCCTTTAGGGTTTCGATACTCGTTAATAGACATGTCTATGAATAACGGTCTCGGAGATGTAGTAAATAGCACAAAAAACACACTTCTTTTTGCACCTTCAGTTGAAAAAATAGTTATTTTAAAACATTCAAATGGTATTGATTATTGGGTGATTGCTCATGGACTCAATAATAATTATTATTATGCATATTTAATTGATTGTGAAGGGGTAAATCCACCCGTCATTTCTAAAACAGGACAAATTGAGGGCAAACCCGGTTGGGGGTATATGTCTGTTTCATCTGATGGAAAAAAAATTGCATCGGCTATGTGTTTTAAAGGTTTTGAGCTTCTTGATTTTGATAACAATACAGGAATTATTTCAAATCCAATTTTATTATATCAACCAAATAGTGGTTCTTATGGAGTTGCATTTTCCCCAAACAATAAGTTATTATATGGATGTAATGCTGAGAGTGGCGAAATATTTCAATGGGACCTTCAATCTTCCAATGCTACAACTATAATTAGTTCGAGAAAAATAATTGGTAAGGCAAAAGGTAGCTATTTAGGTTACATAGGTGGAGCTATACAACTAGGTTTAGATGGTAAATTATACATACCACAATGTGGAGAAAGCTATTTATCGGTTATAGAAAATCCAAATCAAATAGGAATAAGCTGTAACCTAAAATATAATGTAATAAATCTAAATGGAAGAATAGCAACTTTTGGTTTACCACCTTTTGTACAATCTTTTTTTAATCAAAAACCAAGAATAATTAAAGACATAAGTTGTAATAGTGTTAATTTTTCTACTGATAATAAGAATATTATAAACGATTCCATTAGATGGTATTTTGGAGAGCCTAATTCAAATAAATTAAATACTTCTATCAGTATTTTAGCTACACATAAATTTGAAAAACCAGGTGTTTTTAACATTAGTTTTATTCGATATAAAAATTGTTTTTCTGATACGATTAAAGATACAATTAATATAAAATCATGTATTATTGATTCTGACAAAGATGGTATTTCAGACGAAGATGATATTGATGATGATAATGATGGTGTTTTAGATATTGATGAAGGAGTTTGTAAAGATATATATACCGGTTATTTACCAACTGAATTTGAAGTTTTAAAATATGATTTAGGTAGTGCTTTTTATAAAACCCCAACTAAACTACTTCCAAAAAATAAATTAACATTATCAGCAAAATATATGTGTACTATACCAGGTAAAATAGATTGGCCTTCTACAATTGCAAGTAATCATGTCAAAACATATATACCATCAAATCAAATTTCATTTTTAAATGGATATACAAAGGAATCTAATGTCAATATAACTATTTTTAGAGTAATCGTTCCAAAAGGGTACAACAATGTACAGCAATCAATTACTCGTTTTCAAGCAGATGGTGGATCGAATATTTGGAAGAACAGTCAATTAATTGCAGATATGTGTTGTGGTGATGAAGGAGGACCATCAGGACCATTGACCACAGATTATTTTGTCAATACTAATGATACAATTGAATTTAGATCTGTAAATGGCTTACCTGTTCATCAAAGTACAAATTTTGAGTTTAAAAAAATACTTGGAAAATGCGTTGTACCAGATGATATTGATACCGACGGAGATGGAGTAGTGAACCGATTAGATTTAGATAGTGATGGAGATGGATGTGGAGATGCTTTTGAATCAGGTGCTACAAAAAATAAGTCTGTAACATTTTTTATTGGTAATGTTGGTAAAAATGGTTTAGCTGATAGCCTGGAAAGTATAGTTGATTCAGGTGTGTATAATTATGATAATACATATAAGTTAAATGCATTGGATAAAAACGTAGTTATATGTATGTGTGATTTACCAACAAATCTGAAACTAGAACATCTAACTTATTGTAATAGCGAAGATGAAAAATTAATTTTAAAAACAGGAGAGTTTAATTCATATTCAAATGGTACATATAATTCATTTCCAACAAATGGTTTGTTTTTTAACTCTTTGACTGGCTCAATTACTCCAAAAATGAGTTCTCCAGGTGAATATGTTTTAAATTACAATGTTCCACAAAAAGGAAACTGCCCAGCTTTAAGTGTTAAATCAAATACTTTCAAGATAAATCCCCTACCAACCATTAATGCTGGAATAGATACAAATGTATGTTTTGGAACACCTGCAATATTAAAAGCAAAAGGAGGTATTAGTTATCAGTGGGATAATGGTGTTGAGGATAAAAAGTCATTTATACCTCAAGAAACGAAAGTTTACAAAGTGATTGGCACTGATATAAATGGTTGTAAAAATAGTGATGAAGTAGAGGTGAAAGTAAATCCAAATCCTGAGTTTGATTTGAGTGTTACTGATCCATGTGAAAAACAAACATTAGCTTTTACAGTAAATTTAGGTACGCAAACTACTTCTGTTGGAGTGAAATCATCTGTTTGGACAGGAGTTTCAAACTTTACTTCGAGCGAATTAAATCCTATAATTACAAACGTGACACTTACTCAAAAGGGTAGTTATGGACTAACGCTGACAGATAATAATAACTGCCAAACTCAGAAGAGTATTATAGCGAATGTTAGTCTAGAAGACCAAATTGATTTTCCGGATTTGGGATCTAAATGTTTGAATGATATAGTTTTTAATCTACCTGAGCCAAATATAAAAGGAGGTAGTTGGAGTACAAACGATAATACGAGTATTCAAGATGA
>JBKCEW010000021.1:0-15729 GCA_046304235.1 Crocinitomicaceae bacterium
GTAGTATCTGATTTAACATTTGCTACATTATTTATATTTCTTATGAATTTCGATGCAGAAACTAAGTTTAAGTTACTTTTAAAATTATCAGTACTAGCTCTAACAGCAATACTTCTTACACCTTCTTTATTTCTAAAGGCAACAATATTCAAACCTTTGATATCAATAGAGTTTCCTTTACTTGACTCGTAGTTTATTTCATAATACTTAGTTGTATCAACGATTTGTGAAAGGTTAGAGGTAACAGTGTCAGCATTTATAGCTCCAGTTTTCCAATTCGTGTAATCAATTTTGACTTTAGATATACTTGCTGCTGAAATATTTCTGGCTTTAAATAAAAATTTAGCTCCTTTAGGAAAAGTATTAATGTAATTGGTTGTATCTGTAGTATAATTTCCAACTAATACATTCAATTGGTATTTATTTTGTTTTCCAATAATCGATGTTGAGTCAACTTTACCTGAATTTAATAAAACACCAGAAAAATCATTATTTTCAATAAATCCATTTAAATCACAAGCGCCTGTAAATGCATTTGAGGCCCCTGTTGCACAAGAAAAAGATGAGTTGTAAGCTCCACCTTTTGTTCTAGGCGTATCAAAAATACCATCATCACCACAATCAAAACCAGTTACATTACTATTTACTAGAGAGTTGAAGGTGTGTTGTAATCCTAAGTAATGGCCAACCTCGTGAGTTAATGTTCTTGAACTTTTAACAATTTCTTTTGAAAGAACAGTTACACCATCTGCGAAAAATAATGAGCCGTTAACTCCAAATGGTAAATAGGCTCTACCTAATACTTCTCCGCTTCCTATTTGCGGGAAACTTTTAACAATCCAAATGTTTAAGTATTTAGTTCTATTCCATTGGTTTAATTTTGAATATGTTTCTGAGTTTTCTGTTAAAAAGGATTTAATATGTTCGATACCAGTCGTACAATTTCCTTTTGGATCAATAGTAGCAAGTCTGAATTCGAAATTACAATTTCCAATAAGATCTTTGAACGCAGGGTCAACAATACTAGTGTCAGCATTTAATAATTGGAAATCTTTATTGAGGACTTCCATTTGCTTTACAATTAGATCATCATCTATATTTTCAGAACCATCATTATGGATCACATGAAAAACAACAGGAATAATAAACTTATTTCTTTTAATTCCATTAGCAGACTCTAAATTTCGAGCAGATTTTAATAATTCTTGAAAATCTTCAAAGGCTGCTGGATTTTCTTTCCAATATTGCATCTGGTCGTGATCGTGTCCACAAAAGTTTTTGTTTCCTTGAGCAAAAACAGATTGATTGAAAACGAACGCTAACAATATTGATAAAACTGTGAAATGTAATTTCATTTGATAATAATTTACAATTGAACCGATAAATTTAATTCTTTCTTCCGAAAGTAGGTTAAAAAATGTTTAAAAAAGTATGAAAGTATGTGAAATATTACACCGCCACATTATGCTCGCGCAATGCATCGTTCAATGAAGTTTTTAAATCCGTACTTTCTTTTCTTTTACCAATGATTAAAGCGCAAGGAACTTGAAATTCTCCTGCAGGAAATTTCTTAGTGTATGAACCGGGTATTACTACGCTTCTTTCAGGAACAAATCCAGTTAGTTCCACTGGATTTTCTCCAGTAACATCAATAATTTTAGTTGATTTTGTGATACATACATTCGCACCGATAACTGCTTCCTTTCCTACTCTAACTCCCTCTACAATGATACTTCTCGAGCCTATAAATGCATTGTCCTCAATAATCACAGGCGATGCTTGAAGTGGTTCTAATACACCTCCAATTCCTACACCTCCGCTTAAGTGTACATTTTTACCGATTTGAGCGCATGAACCAACAGTTGCCCAAGTGTCCACCATTGTACCTTCGTCTACATATGCGCCAATGTTCACATAAGAAGGCATTAGTATCGTGTTTGGAGCTATAAAAGACCCATATCTTGAAACTGCGTGAGGAACAACTCTAACACCTAATTTTGCATAGTCTTTTTTCAATTTCATTTTATCGTGAAATTCAAATGGACCAACTTCAATGGTTTCCATTTTACGAATGGGGAAGTATAAAATTACCGCCTTTTTCACCCATTCGTTTACTATCCAGTTACCTTGTAAATCTTGCTCTGCAACACGAATTAATCCTTTGTCTAATTCTTCTATAACGTGCTCAATCGCTTCAATGGTTTCTGGATTGGTAAGCAAAGCTCTATTTTCCCATGCGTTTTCAATTATTGATCTCATATTACTGGTTCTTTAATTTCTAATTTTGACAAATATATCTAGAATGTTCTTCAAATCGAATAGTTCATTGTATCTTTACTTATAGATAAAATTATATGGGAAGAATTTTAGCTCTTGATTTCGGTCTAAAAAGAACTGGGATTGCTATTACGGATGAAATGAATATTATTGCATCAGGATTAAAAACTGTTGATAGTAAATTTTTAATGGATGAATTGAAATCCTTAGTGTCAAAAAATAACATTTCAACCATTGTTTTGGGTGAACCTAAACGATTGAATGGTTCTGATTCCCATATATCCGAAAATGTTCGTTTGTTATTTGAACATTTGAAAAAGTTGTTCCCACTGGTATCTGTTGTTAAGTATGACGAACGTTTTACATCTAAAATGGCTTCGCAATCTATAGCAATGATGGGTTTGTCGAAGTCAAAAAAACAAGATAAATCATTGATTGATGAAGTGAGTGCAACTATTATATTACAATCCTATATGCAGTCTGTTGGGATTTAATTCAACTTGTTATTACTTTTGTCTAATTAAGATTTTAGAAAATGATTTTACCAATTGTTGCTTACGGAGATCCCGTTTTAAAGAAGGTTGCTGTAGAGATTGATCAAGATTTCTCTGATTTAAAGGGGTTGATTGACAATATGTTTGAAACGATGTACAATGCTCAAGGAGTTGGGTTAGCCGCACCACAAATAGGTCAGTCAATTCGTTTGTTTATTGTAGATGGGACTCCATTTTTGGAAGATGAAGATGAAAAGCCGGATCCAAGAGCTGAAGGGTTAGAAGGGTTTAAAAAGGTATTTATTAATCCAATTATTCATTCTGAAGAAGGAGAAGAATGGGGGTTTAATGAAGGTTGTCTGAGTATTCCTAAAATTCGTGAGGAGGTTTATAGGAAGGAAGAAATATGTATCTCTTATTATGATGAAGATTGGACATTTCACGAAAATGTAACTTTCAAAGGTTATGCTGCTCGTATTATTCAACATGAGTACGATCACATTGAAGGTATTTTATTTACGGATCATTTGTCAATGCTCAAACGAAAATTATTGACAAAAAAGTTAACTAATATTTCCAAAGGAGTTATACCGGTTGAATATCGTATGAAGTTCCCAGCAGCTAAAAAATTCAAATAATGAAGTCAACCTCTTTTGTATTTCTAATACTGATTATCTTAATTTCTTGTACTCGGAAGAATAGTGCTCATCATCCTCAAATCGGATATACTGGAGTTGATAGTTTAAAGAAAAGTATTTTATTAAAAGAGAAAAATCTACAAAAGTATTATCAAGACCTGATGGTAGGTGAAAAATCAATCGATACACTTCCAGATAAATTGATCAATTCACTTTTGAGTGAATATCAAGTTTTTTATAAAACATACCCAAAAGATACTATCACTCCCTATTATTTAGATAAAATTCATCAGCTTTTTACCCAAGAGAAACAATACGCTTATGCGGTTGATTGGGTCGATACATTACTTAATCATTATCCAAAATATCGAAATAAATCTTTGGTTTTATATAGTGCGGCTACTTCCTCAGATCTTTATTTAATGGATACGAATAGAGTGAAAAGATACAACCAAAAAATGTTGAATGAATGTCCAAAACTAAAAATAGAGGTAAAAAATCAAATCAATCATCGTATGAAATATTTAAGAATTCCATATTTGGAATATGTTAGTAAACAACAAGGTTTAAAATAATTTCATAAAGAATCTTAAATTTTATTTCTAAAAAGAAATTAGAACTATATTTGAAATACAAAAACTGAATATAACACGTATGAAAACTAAATTTTTTATGTTGCCAGTAATGCTTTTCTTGTTTTTATTTGCAGGAAATTCATTTAGTCAATTGAATGGTGCTAAGATTGATTTCAAGAAAGAAACGCACGATTATGGAAATGTTAAATTTGGTGGCAATGGTGAATGTAAATTTGAATTTACAAATACCGGAAACGCTCCATTAATTATTTCTGATGCAAAAGGGTCTTGTGGATGTACTGTTCCAACATGGCCGAAAGAACCAATTGCTCCGGGGGCTAAGGCTTCAATTACCGTAAAATACGATACTAAAAGACCAGGTCCAATTGCAAAGAGTGTAACGATTACTTCAAACGCAACAAATGAGCCAACAAAGACATTGAGAATCAAAGGAAATGTTGCTCCTGCTCCAGAAGGTGATTCGCCTGTAAATAATGCAGGTCCTAAAGCAAACTAAAATATCAAAACTTTATATTTGTAATCCGTTTTCTTAGAAGACGGATTTTTTATTTTATGCAGACTCCATTTGCTTATTTCCCCATTTCACAATTGCTTTTCGTAGGAAGTAGTGATTCGCTTATTTTGAAGGATAAGCAATTAGAGGCATTTGACGAATTTCTTAAGATTCACGAAGGAAAATATATATTTACAGCAATTGGATATGATCTAAAAAATCAGTTTGAAAATTTAACATCTTCTCACAAGGATGTTTTTGATTTTCCTGATGTATTGGCTTTTGTACCAGAACAAGTTATTGAATTATCGAAAGGTAAACCTACTATTTTAATTGGTGATAACAGAATCTCTGCATTTACAAAAGCCATCATTCAAAAAATCTTAGAAGATAAAGAAATACCTTATCCTCGTATATCGATTTCCCCTATTATTGACAAAGAAACCTACATTCGTCAAGTGAAATCAGTACAATCAGAGATTCAATATGGAAATTGTTATGAATTGAATTTTTGTCAGCAATATGTTGCAAATCAAGTAGAATCCTTTGACTCTTTGGGTGTTTTTTTAAATTTATATCGCAAAACCCAATCTCCATTTTCGGTTTACTTTCATTATGATACTTGGGAAGTGATGTGTTTAAGCCCCGAACGATATTTACAAAAAACCGGAAATAAAATTGTCAGTCAACCCATTAAAGGAACCATACGAAGAGGTATAGATGAGTCTGAAGATCAATTTTTGCAAAACAAGTTGAGAACAGATCGTAAAGAACAGTCTGAAAATGTGATGATTGTTGATTTAGTTCGAAATGACTTATCTAAAATAGCTAGAAAAGGTAGTGTAAAAGTGGACGAATTGTTTGGTATTTATCAATTTCAAACGCTGCATCATATGATTTCTACCGTTTCATGTGAGCTTAAACCTGAAATTTCATTCAATTCATGTTTAGAGGCAACTTTCCCAATGGGTTCAATGACTGGAGCGCCCAAAAAAAAGGTGATGGAATTGATTGAAAAACATGAATCTTTTAAGCGAGGATTGTATTCAGGGTCTATCGGTTATATTTTACCAAATGGAGATTTTGATTTAAATGTGGTAATTCGATCTTTATTCTATAATAATTTTCTAAAAACTCTTTCATGTGCAGTGGGAAGTGCAATTACAATAAAAGCCATTGCTGAAAATGAATATGACGAATGTGAAGTCAAAATCGGCAATTTAATTCGCCCATTTTTATGACTTTGGAGCTTTCTACATTTAAAGAGAAATGGGGATTTTTAGCTCATCGAAAAATTTTCATCGGATTGAGTGGAGGGGTGGATTCCGTTGTCTTATTAAGGCTCCTCGTGTTGTGTGGTTTCGATGTTGAAGCAATCCATGTTAATTATCAATTACGTGGAGAGGATAGTGAAGGTGATGAATTATTTGTTCGTTCTTTATGTAAAGAATTGCGAGTTCCATTGTATGTAAAGAAAGTCGATACAAGAGCAATTTTATCAAATCAAGGAGGTAATCTACAAGCTGTAGCAAGAAATATAAGATATGATTTTTTTCAGTCTTTTATAGAAAAACATGAAAGTGGGATAATAGCTATAGCTCACCATCAAGATGATCAGATTGAAACCTTTTTTTTAAATCTTGCTAGAAAATCGGGTATACGAGGTTTGGCTTGTATGCTTGAGTTAGATAATGAAAAGATTAGACCCTTATTACAATTTTCAAAACAAGAAATTATTCGTTTTGCTAAACTAAATCATTGGGATTGGAGAGAAGATTTAAGTAACCAATCATTAAAATATAAGCGAAATGCTTTGCGAAATAAATTCATTCCTGAAATGCTTCAACACGTTTCAAATTTAGATGAAGCAGTAATAACTCTTGTCAATACGTTTCAAACTGAATTAAAAAACATTCAATCTTCCATATTTCATTTAGTTGAAAAAACTAAAAGCACCGGTTGTTTAGCATTGAAAGATTTTAATCTCTTATCTCAAAATCAACAGGTAGAGTTCCTTTTTATGCTTGGGTTGAATGCTTCCGAGATTAAATCATTTTACAAGTTGTTTGAAGTGCAAAAAGGGAAGTATATTGAAACCCGAAATTGTTTGCGCGTGTTTAAAGAAAAAGATGGATTTTCATTTGAAAGATTTTTTCCTAAAATTGACATAAAATTTAGTATAACTAAAATAAATAAATTGCCAATTAGCTTTTCTAAAAACGAATTGTTTTTCGATCTTGATTTAGTAGAAGGAGAAATTAGCATGAGACCATGGCAGAAATCTGATCGCATTTTTCCTATTGGAATGAAGGGAAGTAGATTAATCTCAGATGTTCTAAATGATGCTAAAATAAAAGCAATTGAGCGATTACAATGGCCTGTCTTAGTTGATGTTGATGGGATTCTAGCATGTCCTTTAATTTCAGTTGCTAAGAAAAAAATAGCAAATCAAAACTCTACGAATATTATTTGTGTTCATGTTCAAAGAGTGATTTGTTAACTATTCAATAGGTTGTTTTTAGAACATATCATAAAGATTAAGTGTGTTTTATCTAGATTTTTTTTATTATGTTTGTGTATTAGTTGAATATTACTAGAATATTAACTTCAAAAATATTGATTATGGATATCTCGCAATACAAAACAATAGAAAAGGAATCGGTTTCTTCGATGACTTTTAATAAAGAAATGGAAATCGAACAACATGAAGATTTGAGACATCAATTAGAACAGGCTACGCGTTTGGGCAATGGATATCATTCAAAAGTTTCCATTTATTTTCATGATGATGAAGGACCTAAAAGAGTTGAAACAACTATTTGGGCTACGGGTTCTAAGTACATTTGTTTAAAGGGTGGTGTTTGGATTCCGATCAGTCGTATCGTAGAAGTTAAATATTAATAAAAATACGCGTAACGTACTTTTTGTTACACAGAGATTGTCCGTTTTGTGTTAGATTTGTCTAATTCAAAACGGATTTTTATTTTAAATACATTTGTATGAAGAATGTGATGTTTAAAGGGCTGATTTTCTTTTTATTGTTGTTTGTTGATAATCAAGTGTTTTCTCAATTTGGTCCTGATTGGCACGATAAAATTACTTGGGATTTTTCTTTCGAAAAGAAAGATGAATCACATGCGTATGTTGTAGCAAGTGCAAAGCTAAAAAAGGGATGGCATGTATATTCTGTCAACCACAATCCTGAAAAAGCGAGTTTTACAGGTATACCAACAAAACTAACATTTTCACCTTCAAAAAAGTATAAGTTAATTGGAAAACTACAAGATACTAAAAAGCCGCTAACACATAACGATGATTTAGGTACATCTTTGTATTTTGAAGGAACAGCAATTTTCAAACAAGAAATTGAATTTTTACAGGATGCGCCGATGGATATCGCTTTAACCTATTCATTTATGATTTGTTCGGATGAATTTGGTTGTTTACCCCCTGTAGATGAACAAGCTACATTAAAGGCTACGGGATACAAAGCAGTTAATTTAAATACAACGATTAAAGGTGACTCAATTGTAAAAACAGAAGTAGTTGATAATAATGTTGTTAAAACGAAAAAAGACACTGACAAAACATCAAATGTTGTAGTAAAAAAGAAACCAACCACTTCTAAAAAATCGAAAGATACACTTTGGGTTATTTTTCTCAAAGGATTTGGTGGCGGCTTAATCGCCTTATTGACACCGTGTGTGTTCCCTATGATTCCAATGACGGTTACTTTTTTTACGAAACGTTCGAAAACACGTGCCAAAGGAATTGCAAATGCTTTGTTGTATGGATTTTCAATCATATTTATCTATGTAGCTTTAGGTTTATTAGTAACTGCAGCATTAGGACCTTCAGGATTGAATGACCTTTCTACAAATGTCTGGATGAACCTTATTTTCTTTGCGATATTCATCTTTTTTGCGATTTCATTTTTAGGAGCATTTGAATTACGATTACCTAGTTCGTGGGTAAATAAAGCCGATAATAATGCTGACAAAGGAGGATTGATCGGAATTTTCTTTATGGCATTTACCTTAAGTTTGGTATCTTTTTCTTGTACAGGTCCAATAATTGGTTCTTTATTAGTTGAGTCAGCTGCTGATGGAGCTATGTTGGCACCTGCTATTGGAATGGGAGGATTTGCGGTTGCTTTAGCTTTGCCATTTGCATTGTTTGCTGTATTCCCAGGTTGGTTAAATTCTTTACCTCAATCGGGAGGATGGTTGAATTCGGTGAAAGTAGTATTAGGTTTATTAGAATTAGCTTTAGCAATGAAATTCTTATCTGGAGTAGATTTAGCATATCATTGGGGGATTTTAACAAGAGAACTATTTGTTGCAATCTGGACGGTGATTTTCTTTATAATAGGGTTTTATTTATTAGGTAAGATAAAGTTCTCCCATGATTCGAATGTAGAAAAATTAACGGTCACACGTTTCTTGTTTGCCTTATCAGCGTTTGTGTTTGGATTGTATTTATTACCTGGAATGTGGGGAGCACCTTTACAGTTAATCGACGGAGTAGCCCCTCCAAGAACACATAGTGAAGATAATTTTAGTTTTGTTAGAGGAGAGGGATCTGCTT
This sequence comes from Crocinitomicaceae bacterium, assembly GCA_046304235.1. Classification (GTDB taxonomy): domain Bacteria; phylum Bacteroidota; class Bacteroidia; order Flavobacteriales_D; family Crocinitomicaceae; genus CANHVK01. The sequence goes on from JBKCEW010000021.1 coordinate 9,086, forward strand.
CAAGTTCTACAAATAGCACACATTATGAAGCGTTTAAACAATACATGCATCCTGTTTCTGATGGAAGTATCTTGGTGTTTCACGAATTAGAAAAAGCGAAAGAACTAGCTAAATTAGAAGGGAAGAATATTCTTCTTGATTTTACTGGTCATAACTGCGCAAATTGTCGTCGTACAGAATCAAAAATTTGGTTAGATCCTGCTATTAAACCTTTATTGCAAGATAGTTTGATTATTGTTTCATTGTATGTGGATGATAGAACACCTTTGCCTTTAAATGAGCAAAAGTTTTCGAAAGCGTTACAAGCTAAAATGACAACGATTGGAATGAAATGGTCGGATTATGAGATTACTCATTATAATCAAATTACCCAACCATTGTATGTTTTAATTGATGCTGAGGGGAATGATATTTCTGCACCCCTGGGTTATGAACCGAATGTTGAGAAGTATAGAAAGTTTCTAGAAGCGGGTCTTCGAGGGCCTCAGACACCGCGTTAACTTCTTTCTTCCCAGATTTGGATTAGTTCCACACAAGTAGCTACAGCTTTCTCCATATCTTGTACACTTACGTATTCGTGACGTGAATGGATAGCCATTTCACCTGTGAAAATATTTGGACAAGGTAGGCCCATAAACGAAAGTTTTGAACCGTCTGTTCCTCCGCGAATGATCGTTGCTTCTGATTCTATACCAATACGTTTCATGGCTTCGATTGCATAATCTGTCACGAAAGGGACTATATTTAAGACCTCTTTCATGTTTCGGTATTGTTCTTTTATTTCGAAAGAAGTTTCTAATTCAGGATAGTTGATTAGTACATCATTTACGATGTTTTGTAAACGCGCTTCGTGTTCAGCTAATTTTTTGGTATCATGATCTCTGATAATGAAATTGAGGGTTGCCGTTTCTAATTCTCCTTTGATGGAAGTAGGATGAACAAAACCCTCTCTTTTTTCGGTTGTTTCGGGAGACCATTCATTTTTTGGTAAAGCAGCCACTATTTCCGATGCTACTTTTATGGCGTTCACCATTTTACCTTTTGCATAACCTGGATGAGCACTTTTTCCATGAATAGTAATCGTAATTCCATCCGCTGAAAACGATTCGTCTTCCAAAGACCCCAAAGTTCCACCATCCAAGGTGTAGCCATAATCAGCATTTAATTTTTTCATATCTAATTGTTCTACTCCGCGACCTACTTCTTCGTCTGGCGTAAACAAAATGCGAACATCTCCGTGTTTCACTTGTGGATTATTAACCAGGTAATACGCAAAGTCCATGATGATTGCAATGCCTGCTTTGTCATCTGCTCCTAATAAGGTTAAACCACTAGCAGTAACGATATCATCTCCGATTTTACTTTTTAAATAAGTGTGTTTTTCAGTTGTGATGATTTTAGTAGGATCGTCGGGTAATACAATTGGCGCTCCTGTGTAATTTTTATGTACAATTGGTTTTACATTCGTACCACTGCAATCGGGAGCAGTATCCATGTGTGAACAAAAACAAATGGTTGGAATCTCTTTTTTGTCTGAATTTGATGGAATTGTTGCATATACATATCCCCACTGATCCATTTCAGCATCAGCGATTCCCATTTCTACTAATTCTTCAACCAAAATTTTAGCTAGGTCTTTTTGTTTTTCCGAAGACGGAAAAGTAGGAGATAGTGGGTCAGCAGTGGTGTCGATTTGAACGTATTTTAAGAAACGTTCTAGGACAGTATGGGAGTAGTTTTGCATGTAGTGTTTTTTTCAAATGTATTGATTTTCTTTTCTTTTTCCGCAAAAGAAAAGAAACAAAAGAAAACACGTCTCTGTATTTTATTTCCTCTTTCAACTTTTGAAATTGCTACCATTTCGGTGATCTCTCCACATACGTTTCGAGCTACCTTATGGAGCCAGCATTTCAATTCGTTTCAATTCGTTCATAAAATAAGGAGACATGGATATCGCTACGAAAATCTATTTTTATAAACCAAAAAAGCTGTCCTTAACAGACAGCTTTAAATATGAATTCTAAATGAATTAGAAAATTTCGTTTGCAGCGAAGTGGAATGCACCTTCTCTTTCAGCGCTAGCGTCAGCATCTGAACCGTGAACTGCATTTTTTCCTTTGCTTTCAGCGTATAATTTACGGATAGTTCCATCAGCAGCTTCAGCAGGATCAGTAGCACCGATTAATGCTCTGAAGTCAGCAACTGCATTGTCTTTCTCTAAAATAGCAGCGATGATAGGACCAGAAGTCATATACTCAACTAATTCACCGTAGAAAGGTCTTTCAGCATGCTCGATATAGAATTCTTTTGCTTGAGCTTCACTCAAATGAGTAAATTTCATAGCTTTAATTTTGAATCCTTTAGAAATGATTAAATCTAAAATTTTACCAGCGTTTCCACCTTCAATCGCGTCTGGTTTCAACATTGTGAACGTTCTGTTTGTTGCCATTTTTTTCTAATTTTTGGACAAATATAGATAGAAATCTTTGTTAATACTTAAAGCAAATATTAAATACTTAGAAAACTGATAAATCAAAAAGTTAGGTTAGTCTAACTTTTTTAATTATATTTGTTAAGTTTAAATAAACTAATTTTATTTATAACCATTTTTAATATGGATCAAATAGTCGCTTATTTCAGTTCGATAGACCCTGCATATGCAGCTCTTTTAGCAACCGTTTTTACTTGGTTGGTAACCGCAGCTGGGGCATCTTTTGTTTTCTTTTTTAAAACGATGCATAGAGCTGTGTTAGATGCGATGCTTGGTTTTACAGGAGGAGTCATGGTTGCTGCGAGTTTTTGGTCTTTGTTAAATCCTGCGATTGAAATGTCGGAAAAGATGTACCCGACTATGAAGTGGATGCCTGCGGCCGTTGGATTTGCATTGGGAGCGATGTTTTTATTTTGTTTGGATAAGTGGTTGCCCCATTTACATATCAATTTTAAAGAAGAAGAAAAAGAGGGGACTAAAACCCAATTGCATAAGTCTATTTTATTGGTGTTAGCGATTACTTTACATAATATTCCTGAAGGCTTAGCAGTAGGGGTGTTATTTGGAGCCGCTTCTTTGGGAATTGATGGTGCTACTATTCCTGCAGCTATTGCTTTAGCTATTGGAATTGGAATTCAAAATTTTCCGGAAGGTTTTGCAGTTGCGATGCCTTTACGAAGAATTGGAATGAGTCGTTTTAAAAGTTTTTGGTACGGTCAACTTTCAGCAATCGTAGAACCCGTTGCTGGAGTAATTGGAGCTTTGGCTGTTATTTACATGCAACCTATTTTACCTTTCGCTCTTGCTTTTGCAGCAGGCGCCATGATTTATGTTGTAGTAGAAGAGGTGATTCCAGAAACCCAGCGGGATAAATATACCGATATTGCTGTGCTTGGGTTTATAGGTGGTTTTTTGGTGATGATGATTTTGGATGTAGCGCTAGGGTGATAAATTACTTTTTGGCATCGCCCCAAAAAGTAACAAAAAGGTCTAGTCCTCGGAAATTCGACTACCCACTAACAAACGACGCTAAAAATTATAAACTCGTCGTTCCTCCTCAAACAGTATAATTTTTTACGCTTACTTATTGTTGTGTGACCCAGTCTACATTTCCTAAGGGACATTTAGATTACGAAGACACTATCGCTTTAGAATCGAAGAGAGATTTTGAATTAAACATTAAGCATCAAAAATTAAACATTTAATATGGCGCGTTTTAATCACGATATGGCTATCATCAAGTATGATACATTACCAGGAGTTACTCAATAAAAAATCTATAATATTCATCCATCGTATTCCATTTCTAGACGTTTCAAAGCCTTTATCAAGAGACAAAACATATTTTGGAAAACTATCTTTTACCATTTCTAATGAGCGATATTCACGCTCAATAACTTTATCATTAGTTAGTTGAGCGGAAACTTGAATGTAAATTTTTTCAGTTCCTTTGGTAGCAATAAAATCGATCTCCAAATCATCTAATTTTCCTATTGTTATCTTGTAATCTCTTGATTTTATTTCTAAATAAACGATATTTTCCAATTGAGCTGAAACAGACTCAGGTGTATATCCCAATGTTGCAAACCTTAACCCGATGTCTGACATATAATACTTTTCATATGTTTCTAACAGGCGCTTTCCTTTCAAATCATATCGTTCTACTTTTTCAAATAACAATGCATCGCAATTGAAACGGATATAGTTTAGAACTGTATCAACAGAAACTTTTCTGTTTTGTGATTTCATAAAATCACTAACACTTTTTGCACTGGTAATTTTCCCACTATTATCAATTAAATATTTACTGATAACATCCAACATAGCAGCGTCTCTTATATTGTTTCTGACGATTACATCTTTTAATAATACACTATTGTATATAGATTGTAAATATTGACGAATAACGGTATCATCTAATTCCATGTGGTGTATTCCAGGAAAACCGCCAAATTTTAAATATGCATCAAATTGCTCTTCAATAGTATTACCCCTTTCTTTACTATTAATAAAGGATATAAATTCTGAAAACACCAAAGAGTACATCTTAAACTCAACATGTCTTCCAGAGAGAAGGGTTGCTAATTCTGAAGAAAGTAAGCGTGCATTTGAACCTGAAATATAGATGTCATTTTTACCTTCAGCCAGTAGTGAGTTAATTGCTTTTTCCCATTCATCTACTTCTTGAACTTCATCAATAAAAATATAATACTTAACACCTATCTTTCTTTGTCTTTCTTGTATATATGTATATAAATCCCTATAATTTTTTATGCCATCAAATTCCATCAACTCCATATTTATATGAATGATTTGTTCAATAGCAATATTTCTATTTTCTACTAATTGTATGATTTGTTTTAGTAATGTACTTTTACCACAACGGCGAATGCCTGTAATAACCTTAATAACAGGCTTTTCTATAAATGGAGTGATTTTGGCTAGATATCTTTTTCTTTCTATCATAATCGAACTTATTTGTACATTTATGTATTATTTCGATTATAATCGAAAGGAATTTAAAATATTTAAAAAGATTCGATTATAATCGAAGTTTTAATATTAAACGTTGTGTTTAGTGGTTTAATAAGTTCTCTTTTAAACATAATCACCAATTATATATGTTTTTTAGTGATTGTAATCGCCGAATATATATGGTTTTTGGTGATTTAATAGAGTTTTCTACCTTTTTTCATTGCCAAAAAAGGTAGAGCCAAAAAGTCTAGTCCTCGGAAATTCGACTACCCACTAACAAACGACGCTAAAAATTATAAACTCGTCGTTCCTCCTCAAACAGTATAATTTTTTACGCTTACTTATTGTTGTGGGTCCCAGTCTACATTTCCTAAGGGACATTTTGATTTCGAAGTCGCTATCGCTTTAGAATCGAAGTGCGATTTTAATTCATAATTCATCATTAAACATTCATAATTCACAAGTGCTTCCTCGTGGTACCCGAATTTCAGTGCGCTTCATTTGTTCTAAAAATAAGGCGCATTTTAATTTTCGAAGACGCTTTCGCTACATAATTAAAGAATTAATTCATAATTAATCATTCAAAATTTATAATTCGTAAGAGCGTTATTCTTGTTCTAAAAATAAGGCGCATTTTAGATTTCGAGGTCGCTATCGCTTATAGAAATCTTCTGTAATGTAAAAAACAGTATCGATAAAATATAAGACTCCATTTTTAGTTAATACGTTTTCATCGTGTAAATCTTCAATAATTATTCCTAATTCTGAATTTTTATAATCATTATTTCTAATGTTTAAAAATCCATTGGCCTCCATAAATTTTTTTACATGATTTAGATTGGTTGGGGAAGTGATTTTGATGAATTTTTGCTCAATCACAGAATATAATGTATTATCTTCTTTAAAAAATCCTAACAGTTTATAACTTGTGTCAGGGAAGAAATAATTATGTAAAAGTAGATTGTTGAAATAATCAACCCAAGATTCATAATAAATTGAGTCGTTTAATTTGTATACAAATTGATTATCCTTGAGGTAAACACGTTGTTCGGCACCTTAACTCACATAGTTAGAAACATCAAAAGATTCAAACCAAAGACTGTGTTTCGAAACGAATAATTCTAATTTCTCTGTTTCTTGTTTTTTGAAGTGCTTTTCTGTTTTAGTAATTCCACTTGTTTTTTTGCACTTTCTAAGGTAATTGGTGATTGTTTGGATAATTGCTCCATCGCTAGCTTTGCTCTCTCCTGAAATGATATTGTATAATTCATTTTTAATGATATTATTCATTCTCAAAATTATAAAATAAAATGAAAAATTGAAAGGTAAAAAAGTAATTTCTACCTTTTTTCATTGCCCCGCTTCGGCAAGCTCAGCGTGACTATGACAATAAATTCTACTAAAAATAAGGCGTATTTTGGATTTCGAGGTCGCACGCGCTTTTTTTGGTTGGATTAGGTCTTATGTATTTAATCTAAAAATCTTTTGTCTTGTTTATTTTTTAACACAGAGTGCACGCAGGTATCGCAGAGGACAAGATGAGAAATAGAATTAACTTCTACCTTTTTTCATTGCCAAAAAAGGTAGAGCCAAATCCCGATAGCTATCGGGACTAGTCCTCGGAAATTCGACTACCCACTAACAAACGACACTAAAAATTATAAACTCGTCGTCCCTC
>JBKCEW010000022.1:0-3463 GCA_046304235.1 Crocinitomicaceae bacterium
TAATAATTTAGAATGGGCATATAGACTTATTAATCAACCATCTCGTATTAAAAGACAAATTTATTTAGTTAAATTTTATTTACTTCTAAAATTGAATCGCTTTTAGTAATTTTACTTTTAAAATAATTTTGAGTTTAAAAAAAAATTAATTAAAATTAGACTTGACAATGTGAATAGTATTGTGATGAATAGAATTTATAACTTTAAATTAATTTTTGTATTTAATAAATCTTAACACAAAAAATAAATACTTATTAGTTCTCTAAAATTTTTAAATGAAAAAAATTACAATTATTGCAGGAGCAAGACCAAATTTCATGAAAATTGCGCCTATTATTAATGCAATACATTTATATCAAAAAAAAGGTCTAAATATCAATTATAGGTTAGTTCATACTGGACAACATTATGATAAGAAAATGTCAGATGATTTTTTTGATCAATTATCAATTCCAAAACCTGATGTAAATTTAGAGTCTGGAGGCGGAACTCAAGCTGAACAGACAGCTAATATAATGATTAGATTTGAGCAAGAATTACTTCAAAATCCAACTGATTTGGTTGTTGTAGTTGGTGATGTTACATCAACTATGGCCTGTGCAATTGTAGCTCAAAAGTTGCAAACAAAAGTTGCGCATGTCGAAGCGGGTATAAGATCAAATGATTGGTCTATGCCTGAAGAAATAAATAGATTGGTAACAGATGCAATAACAGATTATTTCTTCACAACATCAGAAGTTGCTAATAAAAATCTTTTGAATTCTGGAGTTTCTAAAGAAAAAATCTTTTTTGTTGGAAATACTATGATTGATACTTTATTAGCTCAAAAACCAAATTTTAGAAAACCCAACATTTGGGATGAATTAAAGTTGTCTTCTAAACGTTATTTAGTTATGACACTTCATCGACCCGCAAATGTAGATCAAGATGAGATTTTAGCTTCAATACTTAATGAAATAATTTATAATACTGAAGACTTACCAATTATTTTCCCTGTACATCCTAGAACAGCTAAAATTCTCGAAAATTTGGGAATTTCTAACGAACGACTTTATTTTATAGAACCACAAGGTTACTTAGAATTTAATTATTTAGTTGCTAATTCAAAAGCTGTAATAACTGATTCTGGAGGGATTACTGAAGAAACTACAGTGTTAGGTATACCTTGTATAACCTTGAGAGATAATACAGAAAGACCTGAGACTGTGGATATTGGAACAAATGAACTAATTGGAACAAATCCTAAAAATATTGCCCCAGCACTTAAAAAATTATTTGCTGGAAATTGGAAAAAAGGGAATATACCTGAATTTTGGGATGGTAATACAGCAAAAAGAATTGTTGATATATTTATAAATAATAAACTATTATGATTATAATTCTTATTTGAATTTTAATATTAATAAACTATATTTGCCTTTAAAAAATAAGTGTTAAGATCGTCTGGATTAATTAATAAGATAGCTAAGTATAATAAAAATGTTTTTTTTATTACTGATTTTTTTATACTAAATTTTTGTTTTTTACTAGCAAAATCACTTACTATATATTTCTTTGGTAATTCTTCCGAAATTCCAAATAATTTATATCCTTTTATATTTTATTCAAATTTAATTTGGTTATTACTATCACGGGTATTTGGTATTTATTCCTTGTTACGTTTTGAAAATGCATCAAAAATTCTTTCAAGGATTCTAAAAGTTGTGATCATTTATATTACTATTTTATATCTGGATATTTTCTTTTTAAGATATGTCAAAATTTCGACAATTTTTGTCATTAATTATTCAATATTATTCTTAATCATTTTCTTTTCCGTAAGAATAACCCTAGTTTATTTCCTTAAACTGCTTCGTAAAAGAGGAATAAATAATAAGTTAGTACTGATCGTTGGAGTAAATGAAAATACAATTGATCTTTCAAAGACTTTCAACAACGAGTTGTCATTTGGTTATAAGTTATTAGGTTTTTTTTCAAAAAATAAATATACGGAATCAAAATATAATGATATTTCAATTCTAGGTACTTACGAATATCTTTATGATTATTGTAATAATAATCATGTGGATGAAATTTTTTTTTCTACAGATGATTTCGAACAAGTTGAGATTAAAAAAGTGGTTAAATTTTGTGATTCTAAACTTATAAGATTTAAATTAATACCAAATTTCCAAAAAGAAAATTTTTTCAATAGGAAGTTATCCATTGATTTTTATGGCGATACACCTGTTTTAGTATCAAGAAAAGAACCTTTAGAGAAGAATAGTAATATTTTAGTTAAAAGATTGTTTGATATTATATTTTCATTGTGCGTTATTTTAATATTATTCCCACTTATATTTCCATTTGTTTATATAATTCAAAAGCTTTCTAGTCAAGGTCCAGTATTTTTTATTCAAAGAAGGTCTGGTCAAGATAATCACGTTTTCAAGTGTATAAAATTTAGAACAATGTATGTGAATAAAGAATCTGAATTAAAAGGGACACATAAAAATGATCCAAGAATTACATCTTTTGGTAAGTTTTTAAGGAAAACTAGAATAGATGAATTGCCACAATTTATAAATGTATTCATTGGTAATATGTCAGTTGTTGGTCCAAGACCTTTGATGTTAAAACATACCGAAGACTACTCTAAATTAATTGATGACTTTCTAGTGAGACATTTTGTTAAACCTGGCATTACTGGCTGGGCGCAAACTACAGGTTTTTTGGACGAGGAAAACAAAATGAAAGAAATGCAAGATAAGGTTAAAAGAGATGTGTGGTATATAGAGAATTGGAGTTTTTTATTAGATTTGAAAATTGTTTTAAAAACTCTAACTAACTTATTTTGTAAAGATGAAAATGCATTTTAATAGTCACAAATCTTTTTTGTTTAAGACTACTTTTTATTTATTTACTATTTCGCTTTTATTATCATGTAATTTAAGAAAAAAAATCATTTATTTTAATGGGTTCGAAAGTACTAGATCTCAAAGTTTTGATGTTAAAGTAAAGATGAATGATTTATTGCAGATTTCGATTTATAACGGTGATGAAGTTAATTCAAAAATATATAATTTACCTGATGGACAAAATATTAATAATGGTTATTTGATAGGTGCTCCGATTAAGTCTGCTTATTTAGTTGATCAATCTGGTGATGTTGAAATTCCAAACCTAGGGAAAATTCATGTATTAGATTTAACAATGAGCCAAGTTACGGAACTAATTAAAATCAAAGCATCTGAGTTTATGAATAAACCCACAGTCTTTGTTAGAATTCAAAATTTCAAAGTGACTGTATTGGGTGATGTCAGAAATCCAGGTACTATTCAGGTTCCTAATGAAAAAATTACAATCATTGAAGCTTTAGGAATAGCTGGAGATATGAATATTTCAGCCAAAAGATCTTCTATTTCTGTTTTAAGAGAAAATAATGGAATGGTTCAAAAAATTATGTTGAATATTAATGATCAAT
>JBKCEW010000023.1:0-2957 GCA_046304235.1 Crocinitomicaceae bacterium
GTCTACTATAGAGAATTTATAATACCTAAACTTGACCCTCGGTATTCTTTAATTATAGAGGGAAAATTCATAACAAATACAATACAAAAACTAGAAGACCAATTTGTTGATATAGGTGGTACTCCTACAAGTGTCTTTGAACCATTTAATAGAGGCATGTTAGTAAAATATTCTGGAAAATATTGGAGATGTGTAGAATCTACTAAAAACTACCCAAATGGAGTGGGAGATAATAATTGGAAACAACTGCCGCAGGAGCAATCAATTTTTACTGCGGATATTTACTCGATTTTTGGCAGTAACGTGCAATTCTTACAAACTTACACCGAAGACCGAGAATTTCGACCTGAGCAGCAAGATACCTCTCTGGTTACATATAATGTTTCATGTTTTTATGGTTAGATAAGAGAGGGTTGAACCCATGAGTGTCCCGTAGGGCGCGAAAGATGTTGATAGTAGGTGAACGTCGGTTTCATACCGTGTGGTTGTTAACTCATCCCTAGCCTACTACGGCATCCTTTAATCAAGTAAGAATAAATAGATGCTTTATATAATAATTGGTTTGGTTTGTATAATTTTTGTAGTAATCTTTAACGAGTGCAATTAATAAATACATGACTTGGACAACTTTAGCTATTATTTTCTTTATTTTTGTCATTTACGATATCTATGAGCTTCACAAGAAATAAATGAACATTTTCCTCACTCTGCTAGCTGGTATATCTCTAGCTACAACACTTCTCGCCCTTTATACTTTACTATTATGATTACTTGGGTTTTGGCGATTTTACTTGTCTTAGTTACAAGTTTTGCAGTTTGGCTTGTTTGGCAACTTATGAAATTTGTTCCTTGGAGATAATATGTCTAAATGCTCAACACTACGATTTAAAATTTATTCGCGAGATTACGACAAACTCAGAAAACATACTGATAATCTAAGTACAAACCCTTCAAATCAAGCTAGACTTTGGGTACAATCTCAAATTAATAGGTTGCCAGATGAAATTGAAGAACGTGACCCAAATTTCAAACTAGAGCATCTTGAATCTGCCTTACAACATTGGGGATTTATTTTCGACTCAAATTTTATGAGCGACTCTCCTACTTTAAACGGTAAGTATGTTAGCAAATTCTTGAGTAAAACTTTAGTTATTTATGAATGCTTGGATGGTGTATTCTTGCATTATGGCAATGGGATAGACCTTATACCTAATTGCCATGCTTTTCCTCATATTTTGCGTCGCAGGGTGAATTTGTTAATGTCAACTCATACTATTCGACCGTAATATACCTCTTAAGATAGATAATTTGGATGTTCTGTTATAGGTGTTTCAAGGTAGTTAATAAAACTTTCAAACTTTTCTTTTACAGACTCCAGATTGTCACCTAGTATACCTAAAGTAGAATTACATTTAAAACATAAAATTCCTCTTGCAATTCCCGTTTTGTGGCAATGGTCGAATGCTAATTGTTTCTCTGAGCTACAAACATCGCACTTGTCTTTTCCCCTTTTTATAAATTTTGCCGATTCTTCTTTGCTAATTTTTAAACTAGAAGCCAAATAAGAGACTTTATTACGTTTCTTCCATTCTGAAGATGCTTTAACTTGTTTAGCGCTATTTTTGGGATACCAAACGTTCTTAACATATTCATTGTGACATTTTTTACATTTAGAACTTCTCCCAGTTTTAGATGTCTTTTTAATAGAAAAATCTAGAACTTTTTTCCAAGTTTCACAACCAGTACAATACAAAGTTTCTTCCATATTAGTCTCATAACCAATTTTTAAATTATCTATATTTATGATACCACAGTTATATCTATATCTTTAGATAGAGTTGTAGGTTAGTAATATTGTGTTATATTAAAGAAGCCAGTAGAGTGACGTGGTTTCATGTCAGGTTCATACCCTGAAGACGGCAGTTGGTTCGATTCCCTGCAACTGGCTTAACACCCTTCCGAGTGTCTCGGATTGCTTAGTGAAAGTGGCAGCTTCAACGCTGCGTCTCGCCCTGATAAGGCGAGGCTACCACAGGTGGAGATGGAAACTAATACTGGTGTTCATAGCCGTATAGCTCAGTGGTAGAGCGCTCTCTTGATAAGGGAGATGTCGTAAGTCCGATTCTTACTTCGGCTATTGGCTTAATCGCCAAATATAGATAAGAGCTACATTACGTGAGTGTGTAGAGTTGGGGCTGGTAATATTACAGGCTGTTAGAAGGTTCCAAGAACGGTTGTAACACAGTTGAGAACTGACCTCTTATTATTTCAAATGGGACTGTAGCTCAGTGGTAAAACCTACGCCTGTCTAGCGTATGTCGAGAGTTCAATTCTCTCTAGTCTCGTCGGTAATACACCGAACATGGAGCTATCGTATAATGGTTCGTACAGCAGGTTTTCATCCTGACAATCGGGGTTCAATTCCCCGTAGCTCTTCCAATATGCGGATTTAACTCAAAGGCAGAGTGCTTCGCTTCCAACGAAGAAGTCGGTGATTTCAAAATTCCCAATCCGCTTAATAATCTATAGCTCAGCTAATTTTCTACGCCTTCTTGATATATAAGCGTCAGATACTCCTAAAAACTCCCCTACTGCTACATTAGTCTTGTATTTTTTAATAAGTTCTTCAAGATTTATAGAATCCCAATTAATTTTACCTGAATTTTTTTTACTAGTTGCATGACATTTTGTAGAGCAATATTTTTGAGTTTCAGGTTTTATATTGCCACATATTGAACAATTATCATAAACTTTTAACCGTTTACTGCCTACAAATTTAAAAGTTTCATCAAATTTTTTATAGTTTGTAGGTAATTTTAAATCATTGTTATGAACTTCTCTGTGGCAATTAGCACAAACTAATATACATTTTCTTAGCTCTTCAACAATTTTAGCCCAATTTGCATTGTTGGCTCGAACTTTACTAAAAGAAAAATCTTTCTCTTGAGGATTTATAT
>JBKCEW010000024.1:0-3577 GCA_046304235.1 Crocinitomicaceae bacterium
ATATATAAGAAATTAGAAGAATTGCTTCATGAAATTCTACTCAAAAAACTAAAAGCTGAAAATTCTGAAACTTTAAATTGGATTGATTCACTTGAATTTCCTACGGATTTTATTGCCTTGTTTGGTTGGATTGCTAAGAAAAAAATTGATTACAATAAAATCTCCGATACAATAAAATCTGAATTATTAAATCAGTTTATCAGAGAATTTCAAAGAATTTCAACTGAACTTCCAAGACATTTAGCATCTGATAATAGTAGCGACCCGTTCAATTCGTTTCAGTTTTCAGAGCCTAAATATCAAGACACATTTGCTCATTTGTCGTTACTTATGCTTTATGCAACAAAGGTTAATTTAAACGACATAAAAAGTATGTGCTTCTCTATTAAACCTTTATTTTACGGTGGTTTTAGGGCGACATATTTAGCAACACATTTTACGGAGATTATGTTACTTATAGGTTTGTCAAGTTATAGACTAAATGGACTTGACGATAGTGGAAAAGAGAATATCAAAAACTATGTGAAAGTTATTTCTGATATACTTTTAGTTCCTTACATACATCTTTCTGAAAGAAATGATGAAATTTGGAATCCTGAAAGTAAAAAAGAATTATTCCAATATAACGCAGGACAATATCTTGTAAATTATGCTTTGACCGAAATCTACAAACTTACAGACAAAAAACATTATGAAAATTTTTTCAAAGAAATAAGTGAAATTAAAGTCTCTAAAAAAGATTACGATTGACGAAAGATCAGCCGCCAACATGCGTTTGGCTAAATGTTGAGTGAAGTGGTTAACTTTCAAAACAATTTTAAATCTTTAGAATTAATTTTTGCCTAGAGTTTTAATGAAATTTAAGTCGATTTATATTCAACTTTAATTAGTTAGCGGTCATAACTAAAAATAAAATGTAGTATGAGAACAATAATATTTAAAAAAGATAGTCTTCAAAAATCGACAAAAACAGAAGAGAAACCTTCTATCTACTTGGATAAAATCATATTCAAAACGACAGACAAAAACTGGGCTCCGAAATTATTTACGTCAACTTTATTAATCAAAATTTCAGGTTTTAATGAAAAAGGAACTGAGATAAAGAGCTTTCAAACTCCGATAGTAATTGGAGCGTTTATCTCCCCTCAACACATAGAACCTGTTTTCTTAATAAATCGAAGAATCCAGTTTCCAAACGATATAGGTACAATACTCGACAGTAGTTGTGCATATTGGACTACAACAATTACATTAAGTAATTTGTTGTTCACAAAAAATGAAGAATTAATTCTCTACTTTGAAGAAAAACAAAAGTCGACAATCGTTTCTTTGTATCAAGAATTTGAAAAAATTGTTAAGCAAATTCTTGAAGCCAATAAATTTAAAGTTAGTTACGAAGGAAAACAGTATGACTTTCTTGCAGTATACGATAATACATTTGCCTACGTTGAAGTTAAATTATATCCATCAAGGAGTCCTCGATTAGACCTATTGAAAACAGCATGTAATAAACTGTATGCTCAAAAAGATAACCCTAATGCAAAACTTCTTTTAGTAATGCCCAATTATGTTACACAGGCATTAAAAGATGAAATATTTAAGGAATGGGGTATTACGGTGTGGGACATCAAATCGCTCGTTGCCTTATCAATTGATTTTCCAGAAATCTATTATTCTCTCGAAGCAAGCGCAACAAAAATTGTGCGAGGCTCAATTGATGAATTCATGATCGTGGATAAAGATTTTAAAGAAAATATTATTCCTCAATTAAAGACAAATGCGGTAATAAAAAAAGTTCAAACATTCAAAAGTAAAGGAAGCACTTTGTGTAAAGAACTAAATAACATTAAAGCAGGTAAAAAAGAGGCAACCGATTATGAGAATAAATGTGTTGAAATCCTAAAGTATTTATTTGAAAACAATACTGACTTAGCCCTATGGCAAACACAAATTTCAACTGATGACGGCCTTAATAGAAACGATCTGTTATGCAGAATTATCTCTTATGAAAACAATTTTTGGGCTGAATTATCAAATGACTTTCATTCAAGATATATTGTGTTTGAATTCAAAAACTATACTGACCCAATAAAGCAAGGACAAATTTTTACTACCGAAAAATATTTGTTTTTAACAGCACTTAGGTCAGTAAGCATCATTATTGCACGAGTAGGTGCAGATGAAAATGCAATAAAAGCTGCGAAGGGTGCATTAAAAGAAGCGGGAAAACTTATAGTAGTTATCAATAATCAGGATGTTTGTGAAATGTTAAAGTACAAAGACAACGGTGACGACCCGTCAATTGTACTTAGACAAAAAATAGACGACATGTTAATTACTATAAATCGTTAATGAGCTACGAACCACTAACAGCGTCTAGGACGTCACCAACGCCTTTTTTCTTAGTACATAGCGGGGTTAAAATAAAAGTTAGTAGCTTTAAAGAAGTTTTGTGAGGCGGTGACACCGCCTAGTTGCAAAACGTTAAAAAGAAACCCCCACTCAAAAAATCAAGTGGGGGTTTCTTTTTCGGTCAATCTTCCTTCTCAAACCGCTTCATTACCTTTTTCAAAACCAACGTAACCACAAAACTCACGATAGCACCAACAAAGGCAAGAATGATCGTTTTCAAATAATCGTGCGTATCAATCATAGCACAAACGGTAAACACCGTTCCGGTTAATGTTCCTGCACTGGTTGTATGGTCGTGATGAGGTTGCATAGTTAGTTAGCTATTAAAACGTTTATTAATTCTCACTTTCTACCGTAGACTGTGAAACAGCAGAGGCAACAGAACCACCTACCATCAAATACTCTCCAATAGTTGAGATGATTTCTGGTAAGTGAAAAGGAGTTGCTAATAATGCACCACCTGCAGCAGCTAAACCCAATCCAATATTTCTTAATACTTTAAAGAAATTAGGAGTAGGCGATTTCATTCGTTGAACTAAATTCATTTTTTCAATTTTTAAAATATGAGTAAATAAATGAACGTGCACCAATGCACGTTCATATTGAATTCAATTAAGCAACTTCAATTATTTTCAAACAATTGTAAGCTCCGTTTTTCATTGGATATTGAACACCGTTCACTTGCTGAAAATATTCAAGTTTTAACAAGAAAATTTTTGTTCCTGTTCCTGTTGGCACAGCTGTTGGTGTTAACGTTACGTTCGAACTTGCTGCGGCACTTGCTAAGTTCACAACGTTTGTCAATTTGAAATCAACCACATTTGTCGCAAAGTTGATATTCAAGAATCCACCTGTAATACTTACGTGTGTTGCCCCTGTTGGCCAAGTCAAATCAGATGCAGGTACAAATCCAGCAATCGTAATCACACCTGTTGCAGGCGCTAGTACATAAGGTTTGTAAAGCATACTACCTAACATCGCGCTTGGGTTAAAGTCAAATCCCTTTAACAAGGTTTTTGCAGCTGCATTCGCAATACCTACACCAACATTTCGTTGTCCTCGAATACTTGTTGTGTCAAGGTTTTTAACCTTAGACATAATTTGAGTAATACGAGCAACATTGTTCGTTCCACTAATATTTACGGTAATGTTTCGCAATGAGTCG
>JBKCEW010000025.1:0-6554 GCA_046304235.1 Crocinitomicaceae bacterium
ATTCGTTAGATCTTATTCTTTTTTGTGCAGACTTATGATTAGCCATAATAATATTTGTTATAAATTAATTTAAATAAAAACTTGCAGCCCATAGGAGAATCGAACTCCTGTTTCCAGGATGAAAACCTGGCGTCCTAACCACTAGACGAATGGGCCAAAAATTTGGCAGCCCATAGGAGAATCGAACTCCTGTTTCCAGGATGAAAACCTGGCGTCCTAACCACTAGACGAATGGGCCATGAAAAAACAAGAACTAATTCTTAAATTTCGGTTTGCAAATATAGATGTTTTTTATCTATCTCCAAAGAAATTGTTAAAAAAAAATTATCTTTTTTCAGCAATAATGAATTTACTCCTCATATTCATCCTCAAAGTGTGTGATTTCACTATGGTTTGGTAATTGAAACCCTAATTTTTTAGCCGTATGAATCCCTAAATTCGAACTTATTTCCTGAAGTTGCTCAACTGATATCGCATTAACTTCTTCGTAATTAGGAATAGTTAAATCGACGTCAACGGCACTTATTGCTGTAAGTAAGAAAATTTCTTTTGCTGTTTTATCATTAAATTTATGTCTTCCTAATCGTAGGTACTTCTCAGCAATTTGTTGACTTCCTTCGATAAAAAAAGCACCTTCTTTATTTATAAAAATTCGAGCAATTAAACCTCCTCCATCATCTAGATGTTGTTGAAGAATGGATTTAGCTAAAAAATTATAAATATAAATCACTCCAAAATAACCTTTAGAAAAATCCTTTTTTAAATAACTATGTTTCCAAAAAGGATGTTCTGAAGGCAATGTAAAGACATTTGTATGTAAATGAAAAACCAGAGCATCACTCCCAGCCATCACATGACACTCATTGATTCCTTTATCGATAAACTGCATGCGAATACGTTTATCAGTTAATTTACTTCCTAAGTTTTTAACTTCTTCAGCCATTAACTTTTTAAACATGTTAAATTTTTCATGAGCACCACCAATAACCTCTTGCTTTAACAAAGCTTTATCATGCAATAAATTCAATAAAATACCCTCTAGTTGTGTCATTTTAATATGCTTTAGCAATTATTACTCTTTTTGTTGATGGTTTTCCGGTAACCATACAATGCCCATCTTCTATTGGTGCATCAAGAGGAATACAACGAATAGTTGCTTGTGTTTCTTGTTTGATCTTTTCTTCTGTTTCTTTCGTTCCATCCCAGTGAACTAAGAAAAAGCCACCCTTTTCTTCTAATTGTTTTTTGAAATCTTCATAAGTATCAACCTTATGTATATTTGCTTCACGAAATGCTTTTGCTTTATTTAACAAACTCGATTGAATATCATCTAACAAATGCTTAACATAAAGATCTAAACCTTCAGCAGAAACAACTGATTTTTCCTTGGTATCTCTTCGGGCTAATTCTACATTTCCTGCTGCTAAATCGCGAGGACCTATGGCGATACGAACCGGAACACCCTTCATCTCATATTCTGCAAATTTCCATCCCGGCCTACGGTTATCATCATCATCGAATTTAACTCGTATTCCTAACGATTTAAATTGATTAATCAACTCATCAGCTTTTTCACTAATAGCCTTTCTTTCTTCATCTGTTTTATAAATAGGTACAATAACTACATGTATAGGGGCTATTTTTGGTGGCAATACTAAACCCTCATCATCAGAATGCGTCATAATCAAAGCTCCCATCAAACGAGTTGAAACACCCCATGATGTTGCCCAAACATGCTCTAATTTACCTTCTTTATCAGCAAATTTAACATCAAATGCCTTTGCGAAATTTTGACCTAAAAAATGAGATGTACCAGCTTGTAAGGCTTTACCATCCTGCATCATTGCTTCAATACAATAGGTTTCATCAGCGCCAGCAAAACGCTCACTTTCTGATTTAAAACCTCTAATAACTGGCATTGCCATGTAATTCTCAACAAAATCCGTATAAACATCTAACATTTTTTCTGCTTCTTCAATCGCCTCTGCTTTGGTGGCATGCGCAGTATGACCTTCTTGCCATAAAAACTCGGTTGTTCTTAAAAACAAACGCGTACGCATCTCCCAACGAACCACATTAGCCCACTGGTTTATTAAAATCGGTAAATCACGGTATGATTGAATCCAATTTTTGTATGAATTCCAAATGATCGTTTCTGAAGTAGGTCTAACAATTAATTCTTCCTCCAATTTAGCATCTGGATCAACGATTATACCTTCCCCATTCTCACCATTTTTAAGTCTGTAATGAGTAACAACTGCACATTCTTTTGCAAAACCATCCACGTGATTCGCTTCCTTACTCAAAAATGACTTAGGTATAAATAAAGGAAAATAAGCATTTGAATGTCCTGTTTCCTTAAATTTAAGATCTAAAACATCTTTCATGTTTTCCCATATAGCAAAGCCATAGGGTTTGATTATCATACATCCACGAACATCTGAATGTTCTGCTAAATCAGCACGACCAACCAATTCATTATACCATCTTGAATAATCTTCAGAGCGAGAAGTCAGTTTATTTGACATACATTTATATTTTGAGAATCGTAAAGATAAGAAGTTTTGTAGATAGATGTAGTACCTTCTACTAAGTTAAACTTTTAAAAACTGAGAAATTAAATAGATCAATTATTCTTCTAATAATTGTTTTTCATACATATCCGCATAAATTCCTTTTAAGGCAAGTAATTCAGCCTGTGGACCCTGCTCTTTAATTTCTCCATCTTCGATGACATAAATTCGATCAACGAAACGCAAAGACGAAATTCGGTGACTTACTACAACAGTAATTTGGTCCTCGGTAGATTCGGCAATCCCATGTAAAATTACATCTTCGGTTTCAGTATCTACAGCAGATAAACAGTCGTCTAACACCAATAATTTTGGTTTACGAATTAATGAGCGAGCGATACTAATTCGTTGTTTTTGACCTCCACTTAAATTCACGCCACGTTCACCTAATATGGTTTCAAATTTATTCGGAAACGCTTCAATATTATGAAGTACGTGAGCTTTTGTAGTAACATCAATTAATTCTTTTTCTGTTACATCCCCGTCTATTTTACCAAAAGAAATGTTATTTTTAATCGTATCTGAAAATAAAAACACCTCTTGAGGAACCACCCCTGACATCTGTCTATATCGTTCTAAATTAGAAGTTTTCAATGGCTTTCCATTCAAGACTACCTCCCCTGTTGTTGGATCAATTTGACGCATCAATAAATGTAATAATGTAGATTTCCCACTCCCAGTTCGACCAATAAATCCAATTTTCTCTCCTTTTTTCACTTGAAATGAAATATTTTTCAATACAAAAGGAAGATTATCCGCATATCGAAACGATACGTTTTCAAATTCAATTTGCTCAATATCTTCTAATTTTTCAGAGGAAACATTTCGAATTTCAGGAGTAATTTTTAAAAATTCATTAATTCGTTCCTGTGAAGCTGATGCTCGTTGAATAATGGAGGTTACCCACCCTACACTGGCAAATGGCCAGGTTAACATATTAATGTAAAAGATAAATGCAACAATATCTCCTGGGGTAATAATTTTATCATAAGTTAATAATCCTCCATAATAAATCGCCAATAACGTACTCAATCCAATTAAAAAAACAATCGTAGGCATAAATAAGGCGTTTATTTTGACCTGCTTCATCGTTTTGTCTTTGTAAGCATTAGAAGACTCTTCAAAACGTGATTGCATTTCTAATTCACGTAAATATGCTTTAATCACACGAATACCTGAAAACGTCTCTTGAACTATCGTTGAAAGCATCGATTGTTCTTGTTGCACGAACTTACTTAACGCATTCATTTTACTTGACACTTTGTAAATCAACACAGACATAATTGGTAAAGGCGCCAGCGCTATTAAAGTCAAACCAATATTGATTTTTAACATAGTATAAACAGCCATTATAGATAGGATTGCAAGATTTATTGTGTACATTAATCCTGGACCTAAATATTGTCTTACTTGACCAACATCTTCCGAAATTCGATTCATTAAATCTCCGGTATTATTCTTTTTATAAAACGTATAATCTAACTTTTGATATTGATCGTAAATCTCATTTTTTAAGTCATATTCAACTAAACGTGACATTATTATAATAGTTTGTCGAGTCAAAAAAAGAAAAAAACCTTTCAATAAGGAAAACAACATATATATCCCTGCCAATTTTAAACTCAACATTAAAATGGAATGAAAATCGTTTGTATGATCTAATTCGCCTAAAAAATCATTCACTGCATTTTTAACTACTTTGGGCATTTCAACACCAAAATAGTTTGACAAACAAATAAATAAAACACCTAATAATAAGCGACCTTTATATTTGAATAAATATTTATTGAGGTAGTTTAGTGACTTCATAGTTAAATTCCTATTTTTGCAAAACTAATTATAGAATTCATAATTCTTTTAGTGCTTTGAAATAAATATTCGTTCTTACAAATTTGAGTTGATGTTTGAAGTTAGAGATTTAAGTGAAATGAACCTGGTTGATAACCCGGTAATAACTCCAATGACAAAATACAACCACGAGCAGTTGTTGTTTTGTAATGATAATGCTACTGGATTAAAAGCAATTATCGCAGTTCACAATACAGTACTAGGTCCTGCCTTGGGTGGAACTAGAATGTGGATGTACAACAATGAGACAGAAGCATTAAATGATGTTCTTCGTTTATCTCGAGGAATGACCTACAAAAATTCAATTTCAGGATTAAATCTTGGTGGTGGAAAAGCGGTGATTATCGGTGATTCAAAAACAATGAAATCTGAAGCTTTATTTAGAAGATTCGGGAAATTCGTTGAGAGTCTTGGTGGTAAATATATTACAGCTGAAGATGTTGGTATAAATCCATCGGATATGTCTTACGTAAATATGGAAACAAATCACGTTGTTGGTTTACCAGGTAAAAGTGGTGATCCTTCACCAGTAACTGCTTATGGTGTTTACGTGGGAATGAAAGCGGCTGTAAAAGCACAATATGGTACTGATAGTTTAGCAGGTAAAAAAATTGCAGTTCAAGGAATTGGTCACGTCGGTGAAAATCTTGTGAAATATATTACCGAAGAAGGTGCACAAGTTTTTATTACTGATATAAATCAAGAAAATTTAAAAGCAGTTCAATCTAAATTTGGTTCAACAGTTGTTGGTTTAGATGAAATTTATGATTTAGATGTTGATGTTTATGCTCCTTGTGCATTAGGTGCAACTGTAAATGACAATACAATCACCCGTTTAAAATGTGGAGTTATTGCAGGTGCGGCGAATAACCAATTAGCAGTTGATACCATTCACGGAAAAGCATTATTAGATAAAGGAATTATATACGCTCCAGATTACGCACTAAATGCAGGAGGTGTAATTAGCTGTTACTCTGAAGTAAAAGGTTTACCACACGAATGGGTGATGCAAAAAACAGAAGATATTTACCATACAATAGAACGTATTATATTACGTTCAAAAAACGAAAATATTTCAACGCACATCATTGCAGATAAATTAGCAGAAGAGCGCATTCAATCTGTTGGAAACGTAAAATTACCACTATAATTAGTCAAAATGTTAAACAGAAGACACTTACGAATAAAAGTTTTACAAGCTCTTTATGCTTATTTTCAGTCAGATGAAGAAAATTTCAAACGAGTTGAAACTGATTTATTAATTTCAATTGACCGTATTTACGATATATACTTGTATTTACTTTTGAGTTTTGATGAATTAAGAGAAATAAGCGAACAAAAAATCGTTGAAGGAAAAAACAAAATTAGACCTACTCAAGCTGATTTAGAACCAAATACAAAATTTGTTGACAACAAAATATTTCGATTATTGAGTGATTCTCGTACTTTACGTTTAATTTCAGAACAAAATAAAGTAAATTGGGTTGGTGTCGAACATCATGAAATGTTTAAGAAAATTATGACTCAAATACGTGAAAGTGAGTTGTACTTTACTTACATGAATAGCGAAGTTCATTCTTTTGAAGAAGATAAAGAATTTGCTATTTCACTTTTCAAACAAGAAATAGCTAATTCCACTTTAATGTATCATTTCTTCGAAGAGAAAAGCATTCATTGGTTAGATGACATCGATTTAATGTGCTCAATGGTTATTAAAACAATCAAAGGACTAGAAGAAGGACAAGAAGCAGAAATTTTACCTTTATTTAAAGATGAAGAAGATGAAATGCATTTTGTAAAATCATTATTTCGAAAATCTATTTCAATGGATAATGAAAATTTGAGTTTGATTGATGAACTAACTAAAAACTGGGAATTAGACCGTATAGCTAAAATGGATATCATTTTAATGAAAATGGCGATTACCGAGTTACAAGTTTTTAATAATATCCCTAAAAAAGTAACATTAAACGAATATATTGAGATTTCTAAATTCTACTCAACTCCAAAAAGCAGCAGTTTTATCAACGGTATTCTTGATAAAGCTATCTTTGAATTAGAAAAAAACAATAAAATTGTAAAAATCGGTAGAGGTTTAGCATAATAAATTATTGAAAATGAAAAAATTATTTT
>JBKCEW010000026.1:0-19204 GCA_046304235.1 Crocinitomicaceae bacterium
GAGCTATAGATTCTGTACTCAATCAAGAGTTTAGTGACTTTGAATTAATTATTATTGATGATGGAAGTAATAATAACACACAGAATGAAATCCTTAATTATGCCATTCAACATGAGGATAAAATTACTTATATAAGGCACAAAAATTGTAGTCAATCAGAATCTATAAACAAAGGAGTTTTAGTAAGTAATGGAAAGTTTATAACGATAATTGATGCTGATGATGAATACAAGCCTAATCATTTACTTACCTGTCTATCCGAAATAAAAAACCTAGATCTAATAGCCTCTACTACTGAAACAATAGTGCACAAAGAATCAGATTACTATGTTCCAGATAGGTTTAATAATAGTGCTTTAGTACATGTAGATGATTGTATATTATTTGCAACATTATTTGGCAAAAAAGAAGTTTTTAAAAGTCTTAATTTTCACAATATGTATGGAGCCGATGCTCACTTTTATGAGAGAGCAGAACAGAAATTTATGGTTAAAAAACTAGATTTGCGAACCTACATATACTACAGAAATAATCCCGATAGTCTCACAGCTAGAGTTAAATCAGAGAACCTAAACCAATGAAAGACTATATAGTAGCCTCTTATATTTCAGGAGTTTACGATGTGAACAGAAATACAATTTTGGCTGATGATGATTATTCAATAATTCAAGATTGGGTAAATTCCATTTCAAAATTAAAGTTACGAGGAATAGTTTTTCATAATAATTGTTCAGTAGCCACGTGCGAACGGTATCAGAACGAATACATTACTTTTATAAAAATTGACCACGATGTTCAATTTAATCCCAATGTTTATAGATACTACATTTACAATGAATTCCTCAAACTAAATTCAGAATTTATTAATAACATATTTTTCACAGATATCTCTGATGTTATTGTTTTAAAAAACCCGTTTCTTGAACAATTATACATAGACAATCCAACTAGTATTTTTTGTGGAGACGAACCAAAAATACTCAATAATGAATGGATGCAACAACATTCTGAAAATTTACGCAATAACATTCATGATTATGAAATGTACGAATCTAATTTTGCAAACAGTATTTTACTAAATTGTGGAATAATGGGTGGGAATATTACCGTTATGAAACACTTTATCAATAAATTATGGACTATTCATCAAAAATATAATTCAGACAATAAAACTGCATTTACAGGTGATATGGGAGCTTTTAATTATTTAATCAGAACGCAATATAACAATAACGTAATACATGGAAATCCTGTAAATACTGAGTTTAAAAAATATTTAGAAAATACAGACTGCTGGTTCAAACACAAATAATATAAATAGAGAACTGGAGCAAAAGTGTAGCGTGTGGTATTATTCAGTGGGGAAAAATCATAACTTTTAGTCAAAATAATTCTCCTTAAACGAATTAAAAATTCTTTCAACACCTAAAAGCGTCAACTTATAGCTATTTAAGTTATTTTTTATGCCTTTTTGTCACTTAACACCCACCATTTAAGACAAATTTTCCGAAACACGATAAAAATAAGTAATGGTACGTAAATTGTCTAAAACTTAACAACCTTAAAACTCGTTGAATTATGAATTTCGAAAAGTTTACCATCAAGTCACAAGAAGCCATCCAAGAAGCTCAAACGTTGGCTACAACACTTCAGCATGGCACATTAGATACTGGACATTTACTGAAAGGTATTTTAGAGGCAGATCAAGAAGTTACTACCTATATATTTCAAAAAGCAGGAATAAATAAAAACACGTTAATTGCTGTATTGGATAGAATTGTAAATGGATATCCAAAAGTGACAGGTGCTCAATTACACCTTTCCAACACAGCACAACAATCATTAGTTAAAGCAGAACAAACGGCTAAAAAATATGGAGATGAGTTCGTTTCCGTAGAATTAATTTTCCTTGCATTAATTGAAAACAATGATGCTATAGGACAATTATTAAAAGACAACGGGTTAACCGTAAAAAAAATAAGTGAAATTATTATGGAACTTAGAAAAGGAGAAAAGGTAACTTCCAACAATGCAGAAGGAAACTACCAATCATTAGAAAAATATGCTAAGAACTTAAATCAATTAGCAGAATCAGGAAAATTGGATCCAGTGATTGGTCGCGACGATGAAATCCGAAGAGTACTTCAAATTTTAACTCGTAGAACCAAAAACAATCCAATATTAATTGGTGAACCAGGGGTAGGAAAAACAGCCATCGCTGAGGGACTAGCACACCGTATTATTCAAGGAGATGTTCCTGAAAATTTAAAGTCTAAAACGGTTTACTCTTTAGACATGGGGGCCTTAGTAGCTGGGGCAAAATACAAAGGAGAGTTTGAAGAGCGTCTTAAAGCTGTTGTAAAAGAAGTTATTCAGGCAGAAGGTGAAATCATACTATTTATAGATGAAATTCATACGTTAGTCGGTGCAGGAGGTGGCGATGGAGCGATGGATGCTGCTAACATTTTAAAACCAGCCTTAGCAAGAGGAGAATTGAGAGCCGTTGGTGCTACAACTTTGAACGAGTACCAAAAGTACTTTGAAAAAGACAAAGCATTAGTAAGACGTTTTCAAACCGTTTTGGTTGATGAACCATCTACAGAAGACGCTATCTCCATCTTACGTGGTATTAAAGACAAGTATGAAAATCACCACAAAGTAATCATCAAAGATGCTGCGATCATTGCTGCAGTTGAATTATCACAACGATATATCACTGATAGACATTTACCAGATAAAGCGATTGACTTAATTGATGAGGCTGCTTCTAAAATTCGAATGGAAATCAACTCTAAACCAGAGGAATTAGATGAATTAGAACGTAAAATCATGCAATTAGAGATTGAGAAAGCAGCAATCTTACGTGAAAATGACGTTAAAAAACTAAACATTTTAACAAAAGAATTAGCAAACTTAAACCAACAAAAAGATACTTTTTTAGCAAAATGGAAAGCAGAACGTGATGTGATTGATGCTATTCAAAAATCAAAAGAAGATATCGAAAACTTAAAAATTGAAGCTGATAACGCAGAACGCTCAGGTGATTATGGCAAAGTAGCTGAAATTCGATATGGTAAAATTAAAGAAACGGAGAATTTACTTGAATCAAACAAAGCTAAATTAGCTGAAATCCAAGCCAATTCTAAAATGATTAAGGAAGAAGTTTCCGTAGAAGAAATTGCTGAAGTTGTTTCAAAATGGACAGGAATTCCAGTTTCTAAAATGGTAGAATCAGAACGTTCTAAATTATTACGATTAGAGGATGAATTAAACAAACGTGTTGTTGGTCAAAACGAAGCAATTGAAGCACTTTCAGACGCAGTAAGACGTTCAAGAGCAGGTCTTCAAGATGCAAAAAGACCAATTGGTTCATTTATATTTCTTGGTACAACAGGTGTTGGTAAAACAGAATTAGCAAAAGCCTTAGCTGAATACTTATTCAATGATGAAAACGCTATGACTCGTATCGATATGAGTGAATATCAAGAAAAGCATTCAGTGAGCAGATTAGTAGGAGCGCCTCCAGGATATGTAGGATACGATGAAGGTGGACAATTAACTGAAGCGGTAAGAAGAAAACCATATTCAATCATCTTATTAGACGAAATAGAAAAAGCACACCCTGATGTATTTAACATTCTACTTCAAGTACTTGATGACGGTCGTCTAACAGATAACAAAGGACGTGTGGTAAACTTCAAAAACACTATTATCATCATGACTTCGAATTTAGGTTCGCACTTAATCCAAGAAACCTTTGAGGGTAAAAAAGAAGTTGAATTAGAAGCTGCAGGAGAAAAAGCAAAATTATTGGTAATGGAATTGTTAAAACAAACTATCAGACCAGAATTTTTGAACAGAATTGACGAAACAATCATGTTTACACCATTAACCAAAAATAATGTAAGACAAATTGTTCAAATTCAGTTTAATAAACTCAAGGAAATGCTTTTAGAAAAAGACATCAAATTAGTTATTACTGATGAAGCCTTTAACCACATTGCAGAAGTTGGTTACGACCCACAATTTGGTGCAAGACCTGTAAAACGAGTAATTCAAAGACAAGTGTTAAATGAACTTTCGAAAGCAATTTTAGGAGGGACAATTGATACAAACGAACCAGTAGTAATGGATGTATTTGATCACAAGATTGTATTCAGAAGACCTATACACGAAAAAGAAGAAATATAACAAACATCAACCTACAAAAAAGCTGCCCTAGTGAGAGGCAGCTTTTTTTTGTAGATTGTAAATTATCTAAACTATTTTTTTTGAATAATCTCTATATCTGTAAAAACTTACAACAGAGAAGAGAATTAAGACACCACATGTTGTAAATATCCAATTTGGAATCTCCGCCAATCCTTCCCCTTGTGCATAAGAATGTAAACCAACCAAATAAAAATTCACACCGAAGAAGGTAAAAATAATAGATGAAAAACCCCAAAAACTAACTAAGTTAAAAGTAAACTTTCCGCTTAAACCTGGAATAAATCGTAAATGCAAAATAACAGCATAAACTAACACTGATACTAAAGCCCAAGTTTCTTTCGGATCCCATCCCCAATACCTACCCCACGATTCATTTGCCCAAACTCCTCCTAAGAAAGTTCCAATAGTTAACATATACAAACCTATTGTAATCGTCATTTCAGAAACAGAAGTAATCTCATTAATTTGAATTGTAAAACGTTTTCCATTCGTAGAATTCCTAAATATATACATCAACAAATTAACAAATCCTAAAATCGCTCCTAGACCTAAAAAACCATAACTACCAGTAATTATCGCTACGTGAATCATTAGCCAATAAGACTTTAGCACCGGCTGTAATGGAGTAATCTCAGGATCCATTAAATTTAACTCAGTAACAAAAAGTATGAAAAATGCTAATATTGCTGTAGCAGGCAACACAGCTCCATTTTTTCTAGAAAATACAAATCCAGCTATCATGGCAATCCACGCTATAAATATCACTGCCTCATAACCATTACTCCAAGGTGCGTGTCCGGTAATATACCACCTCATAGCTATTCCAGAACCATGATATACAAAAACTATCCCCATCAAAATGATAAATGGTAAAAGAATTCTTTTAAATCTCTTTTCAGTGCTTTCAGTTGGTTGTACAAAAATTCGTACAAAATATAGAATCAACATCAACAAGCCTAAAACGAAATAGGTGTACATTGAATTTTTAAAAATATTCATCTTATTGTATCGAACCTCCATATTTACATGAGATTCAGATGGTGCTACTTTACCAGCTGCTTCACGTTGGTATTTCTTAAACCCTTTCAATATATCCGAGGCTTGACCATATGCTTTTGTTTTTGATGCAGAATCAACAGCACTTAAATATTTTAATGCATACATAGATGAGACAGAATCTTTTTTCATTAATTCCATATTCAAAGGAACATACCAAGTATTATTTGGGTCACTTTTCAAAGGAATGATTTTCATAAATTCCCATCTAAAAATAGAACCTGTTACTTCAAATCGCTCAACTAATTTTATGATTTTTTTATCAAATTCATTTTTTCTTGAATCTAATTTTTGATGAGCCATGTTGTATAAATTCATCCATTTAAACTGGCCATCAGAATCCATCAAATCTTGAAAACTTGCATATTTACCCAGTTTGAGTTGTTCTCTTACTGCTTGAGGAATTGAAATAATTTTTTGATTAACCCAATAAGGTGGATACATATGCATACTCATTACTGTCTGAATAGCATTGTGATTGTCATACTTGTTTTTCCCATATATTTTTCTAAGTAGTTGATCACAATTGGTATGCATAGGAATAATTCTTCCTTGAAGATCCTGAACTAATAAAGTAGATACTTCGTCACTGTGTTCTTCTGACATGAATTGAACAACGGGTTCTTCATGTTTATGCCCCTCATGTTGAGCTGATACATTCATAGAATAACCTAAACCCAATATAATTGCGAAAATTTTCAACACATTATTTCTCTTGTGCGAAGCATTAATTTTTGAAGCTAGTTCTTTGAACCTTCCTATTGGAGCAAACAGAGACATGATCATTCCGATTGACATCAATAAATAACCTACATAAGTAATATTTGTTCCTAAAGCATCGTGATTAACGCTCAAACGAGTCCCTTTCTCATCAGGATCGTATGCAGACTGAAAAAACCTAAAACCATCATAATCCATTACATGATTCATAAAAATCGTTTGATTTCGAGTATATTTTTTAGCATTATCAAGTATTGTAACATCACTTTCAAAGGAAGATGCTGTATTAGATCCAGGATATCTTTCTAAACGAAAATCTTTACATGCAATGTAAAATGGAATTTCTTTTTTAGTCGATCCATATTCCATTTCATAAGTTAAACCCTCAAAATTAAACACGGCCTTTTCAGGCATCTGTTGAAAACCACCAACTAAATCTACCAACTTCGACTTTTTTCCATCTGTGATTTTTAGAGTCAAAATATCCATCCCTCTATCTTTTCTACCAGACGACATTTTAGTCATTTTAGCGTGTTGAATTTCATTTTTATAGACAAATTGTTGACCTGCTACCACATATAAAGTTCTAGGTAAAAATGGAACTAAAGAATCTGTAGGCACATCTTGAAATAAAGAATCAGGAGGATTTTGACCTGATTGTCTATATTTCATCATCATTGTCATAGGAAGATATTTCAAAGGTAATTTTGTTTGAATCATTAAATTGCCATTTACTCTTTGGACTTCCATACCTGGCATGGCATCTTTTTTAGCAAATGAAAGGGCATTTTCACCAACCATCAGAAAACCATTTTCCGATATATAATTCGATGTCATCCCATCAGTAACAATTTCTAATACAGAACCCTTAATCTTAGAATCAACCAAAAGAGAATCGACCATTTTTTTTCTAAAATTTACATATTCTATAGAAATAGGATTTTTATGTTTTGGAAATTCAATCTCTTCTTTAAAAGAATTATTTGCTTGTTCTGATAAAAAAGTCTTGCGATTTAATACATATTGCATTTTGCCATCGTTAATCCTAAACCATAAATGTGGGTCTTGAAGGTATATCACATTACTTTTTTCTCCTTCACGAATTAACATTAAACCTTCATAACTTACGTATCGGGTTACCGCAGCACCAATAATTATCACGATGAATGATAAATGGAATGCCAACATTGCCATTTTTTCACGTTGAAACATCTTGAATCTAAAAATATTAGAAATCAGATTTATCATCAAATAGAGAAGCAAAATTTCAAACCACTTTGCATTATAAATAAAAATCTTTGCTGTTTGAATATCAAAAATTGACTCTACTATGGTTGCAGCACCAATAGCTATTAAAAAGATAATTAAACCAACGGCCATTAATCTCATTGAGAATAAACCATTAACAATTTTATTCAACATAAACTTGAATTTTGAAGTGTAAAAATACTGAGTATAATAGTTACTTGTATCAACGAAACAGAATTATATAATGTCTTTTAATGGAATTTTCTAACGTATTATTTATTTAAAATAGCTTTAGATTGTAACTTTGTTAGAAATATTCTTTTTTTTAAGAACATAATAAATACTAATATTGTTCGTTTTGAGGCTTGTGAAAAAATACGTCATTTTATTTTATTTAATTTTATTGCTTGGAATGACTTTTTCTAGTTGTAAAAAAACAGAATTATTTTCCAAATCCAATGTAACTTTCTCTTTAGACACCTTAGTTTTTGATACTGTTTTTACAACTATTGGTTCTACTACTAAAAACTTCAAAATTTATAACCCAGACTCAAAGACTATCGAACTAGAAGAGATTGAACTAATGGGAGGTAAAAATTCACCATTCAGAATAAATGTTGACGGTACTGCAGGTACTATTTTTTCAAACAATAAAATTGAAGGTAAGGATAGTATGTTTGTTTTTGTAGATGTAAAATTAAATGTAACCGGTAAAAACCTCCCTGTAGTAATTGAAGATTCTATTCGAATAAAAACAAATGGTAAAAACCAATATATGAACCTAATGGTTTGGGGGCAAGATGCTTATTTTCACTACAAAGAAATATTAAAAGAAGATTTATGGAAAAGTGATAAACCTCACATCATAGTTGATTATGCTGCAATAGATTCTGCTAAAAGTTTGACTATCGATCCTGGGACAAAAATTCATCTTCACAAAAACGCAATACTATACGTTTATAAATCAAAAATTGATATTAAAGGTACAAAAGAAAACCCTGTTCAATTTCAAGGAGATCGACTTGAGAGTTTTTACAAAAATGTACCTGGTCAATATTATGGTATTTATTTCCATGAAGCACTGCCCTCTACTATAAACTACACAATAATTAAAAATGGTACTACTGGTGTTCATGTATATAGTTCTAAAAATAATATTTCAAATCCAACAGTTAAAATAACTAATTCAATGATCCAAAACAATAGTAGTTATGGCTTGTTTTTATTTTCAAATCCTTGGGTAGAGATGGAAAACACAATAATTACGAAAAATGGAACCTATGGAGTGTTTGTTTTGCAAGGGGCTATCTTAAAATCAACACATTCTAATATACTGGGTTATGCTTCATCAGAAAACAATGCAGCTGCATTAGCTATTAAAAACAATTACACAAATCCAAAAGACAACATAACATATGTTTCTCCGATAGATATAGAAATTAATAACTCTATTATTTATGGTTTTAAAGATGATGAAATTCTCTTTGACACAATTAGCGGTAAAGCTCAAATTAAATATTCATTCAACAATAATCTAATTAAACTAAAAAACGAACCCAAAACACTTAATTTCATAAATACGATTTGGAATAAAAGCCCGTATTTTAAAGATGTTACCAATAACGACTACCAGCCAGAACAGGGGTCTCCTCTGTTTTTAAATGGAAATGTACAATTATCACTACCTTATGATATCAATGGAAAAACAAGAGGTAATCCACCAACCATTGGTGCATATGAATAATTATTAAACTAGAAACCAACCATTTTTGAAAAATGAAATTTAATTTATCTGAAATCACCGAACTTATTAGAAATAGAAGAACAATTTACCCAGAGCAATATAGCTCAAGAAAAGTTCAAAAGGACCAGATTGAAATGTTATTAAACAACGCTATTTGGGCACCTACTCATGGAAATACACAACCATGGAGATTTACTGTATTTTATTCTGATGAGTCAAGACAAGAACTTTCGGATTTCATGAGTGCATTGTATTTAGAAAAAATCCCTAAAGAGGAACAAAAAGATTCTAAACTCGCAAAACTTCTTACGAGACCAAAACAGTCATCTGTAGTTATTGCCGTTTCTATGAAACGTGATGAAACGGAAAAGATCAGAGAAATTGAAGAAATTGAAGCTGTTGCTTGTGCAATTCACAACCTTGCTCTTTCAGCTACGGCATATGGAATTGGATATTATTGGTCTACTTCAAAATTAATTTACACCCCTGAAATGAACCGTTTTTTAGAATTAGAAGACAAAGATATGTGTTTGGGATTAGTATATTTAGGCTATCCTTCAATTGAATGGCCAAAACAACATAGAAAACCAATTGAATACCTAACAAATTGGAAATAAATGTTTAAATCTCTTTTTTATAGTATAATAATTTTACTAAATAGTATTTATTCTATTGCACAAAATCAAGATAGAAAAACTGCTTTCGGTATACAATTCAAACCCTTGACTGAGGGAGGCTTTATTGGTTCATCACAGTTAAATTTAAAGAATGAAATTTTCCAAAGTGTTTTCAATCAAAAACAAGGAAGGTCTTTTGGAGCAATTTTAAGATTTCCAGTATGGAAAAATTTATATATTGAAACTGGTTTAGCACAAATCAAACGTAACTTCACCGTTAATTACACAACATTAGACAGCAATTTCACAGCCTCAAAAGACTTATCATTCACTAGTCATGACATTCCTGTAAATGCTTTGGTATTTATAAAAGTAGCTGAACAATTTTACATAAATACTGCTTTGGGTATTTCTTTGGTTCACAATCCATCAAATGTTGCTTCTCAAATAAAATATGGAGACCATGTACTCTTTAAAGCAGAAGGAAGAAAAAGAAGTAGTTTTGCTGTAGAATTCAATGTGAATGTAGGCGCAGAGTATAGAAATACAAAATATGGTAACTTTTACATTGGGGCTAATGGAAGAATTCCAATCAAACCTATATTTGATGTTGCTACTTTGTATCAAAATTTACCTAGTAAAGAAATTTTATATGGAAGCCTATCGGGAACATATGTTTCTCTTGATTTTAGATATTTTCTTCCCAAAACAAAAAAACCTAAAGTAACTAGTGAATTAGGTCCCCTTGATGAATAAAAAATGAAAAATAACATACAAGAAATAATAAAACAGCTCGATATGCAACCTCATCCAGAGGGTGGATATTACAAAGAAACCTATCGTTCTATGGATTTATGTTTGAATGGAACTAGAAGTTTAAAAACAGTAATCTATTTTTTATTACGATCTGAGGATGTTTCACACTTCCACAGAATAAAAAGTGATGAAATGTGGTATTATCATGCAGGAAGTCCACTAATTGTTCATTCCATTGACGAACAAGGGAATTACAAAGAACAAAAGGTAGGGATTAATTTTTTAGATGGTGAAATCCCTCAATATCTAGTACCAAAAAATACTATTTTCGGTTCATCAGTATTAGAAAAAAACTCCTATTCTCTTGTTTCATGTTCGGTTTCACCTGGTTTTGAATTTGAAGATTTTGAACTATTTAAACAATCCGAATTATTAAATCAATACCCTTCTCATAGTGAGATTATTACAAAACTAACTTTACCATGAACCAATCTGAGAAGGATAATATATATATGCAACGTTGCCTGTACTTGGCTAGCTTAGCAGGGGTAAATGTTTCTCCCAATCCGATGGTAGGTGCTGTAATTGTATATGAAGATGAAATCATTGGAGAAGGATACCATCAATTTTTTGGAGGGCCACATGCTGAAGTGAATGCTGTTAATGATGTCCATTACGATTTAGCTTCTAAACTAAACGAAGCAACCATATACGTGAGTCTTGAACCTTGTGCTCATACTGGCAAAACACCTCCATGTTTAGATTTGATTCTAAAGCATAAGTTTAAGAGAGTAGTTATAGGTTGCAAAGACCCTAACCCATTAGTTTCAGGAAAAAGCATTGAATTATTGATTGCTGCAGGAATCGAAGTAAATATTGGAATACTTGAAAAAGAATGCCTCAAACTAAATAAACGTTTTTTCACTTATCAACTTAAAAAACGTCCTTACGTCATTTTGAAATGGGCACAAACGAAAGATGGCTACATAGATAAAAACAGAGACGAAGAAACAACTATTGACAGAAAAATCAATTGGATAAGTCATCCAGATACACAAAGCATCGTACATCACTGGAGAAGCAAGGAACAAGCGATACTAGTAGGCTGGAAAACAATTGAACACGATAATCCAAGTTTAACTGTTCGAGAAGTAAAAGGATTAAATCCACTTCGTATCATTATTGATAGTAACCTAAATATGCCTAAAGATTCAAAAGTTTTTACTGACGGAGATAAAACCATTATTATCAACAAAATAAAAACTGAAGAATCAGGAAATGTTTCCTTTGTAAAATTAGCCCAGATTACAACTCGAACGATTTTAACTTTTTTATACGAGCTAGAAATTAGTTCTGTTTTTGTAGAGGGAGGCTCGGGTACCTTACAACATTTTTTATTAGATGGTCTATGGGATGAAGCAAGAGTAATTCAAAGTAAAGTTTCATTTGGTGATGGCATAAAAGCACCAAAAATAAACGGAATTCCTTCAAAAACCTATTCTTTTGCTAAAGACCAAATTTTTCACTACTTCAAATGATATCAATTAGTATAGCCGTAATTACGGTAACTTGGATTTTTATTTTATTCAAATTATTTCCAAAATATAATGTTAACACCTTTCAAGCTGTAGTTTTCAATTACCTGGCTGCATTCATCTGCGGCACATTACTCTATGGTAATCAGATAACAAAAAATATTTTTGAACATTCAGAATGGATGATTTGGGCTGTATTTTGTGGCGCTTTATTTATTTCCTTATTTTTTCTGATGGGAAAGAGTTCTCAAAATAATGGGGTGTCGCTCACTACAGTTGTTGTAAAAATGAGTATGGCTTTTTCTATGATTTTAATGATCATTATTTACCATGAAGACCTAACTATTTATAAAATAGCTGCTATCTTACTTGCTTTAGTAGGTATCTTTTTCCTATCCAAGGAAAAACAAAATACAGAAAAAAAGAACAATGATAAAATTCTTTTAATCATACTCTTTATTGGTTGTGGCTTATTGGATTTTGTACTAAACTATGTTCAAAATTTTAAACTACAACATATTTCATCTCCATTATTTAGTGCTTTCGGATTAGGTTTGGCTGGGGTGTTTGGTTTTGTAATCCTTATTCTAAAATCATTCAAAAGCAAAGAGAAGGTAACAATTAAAAACATCATAGCCGGAATCTTACTAGGTGTACCCAATTATTTTTCTATCTATTATCTTATACATTCTTACGAAGTACTAGATTTACCAGATTCTACAATCCTTGCTTTATTAAATGTATTGAGTGTTTTAGCCAGTTTAGTTGCAGGATATTTAATATTCAAAGAAAAAATCACCTGGTTGAAAACCATCGGAATTGTTTGTTGTTTAGTTTCCATTTTTCTTTTCACAAAAGGATGATTCATATTTTTATTCATTTTAAATTGAAATTAAACTAGTTTTAGTATCTTATCAAATGGAATTTCTATATTTGATTATTATTAAATTTTATTTTTCTTTACTATGAAAGCTATTTTCCCTACTATTTTTACACTTCTCTTTTTAGGAATTAATTTAAATGCGCAAGTATCAAATTCATTTGGTTACACGGGTACAATCGGGACATTGAAAACTGAATTAATTCTAAATCTCACCATCTCAAAAGATGAATGCACTTACGAATTCGAAGGTTCTTATTTTAATAAAAAATTAAATAAAGATATGATTCTGAAAGCCATACTAAAACCATGTGATAACGAAAGCGAAGACCCAAATAAAAAAATTACACTTACAGAATATGATGGTGATGTAGTAACAGGTACTCTTGTTTTAACAGGTATTGGAGAGGTAAGCTGTAACGGAAACTGGATTAGTCCTAATGGAAAGAAAAAAATGATTGCTCATTTTGTTGCAATTAGAGAAAAAGAAGTTCCCAAAGAAAAGAAAAAATAAATCGAAATTAAAGTTGATTTAAATCACTTCTTTTAGTAACATTTGTCACTGTTATATTTTTAACAAACAAGTAGCTTTGATAAAAATATAACTTATGAAAAAAATTTTAATACCTACTGACCTATCCTCGAATGCTTCAAATGCAATTTCCTATGCATTTCAATTATTTCGTAATTCAAACGTTCAGTTTTACGTACTTCATGTAGATCATCCTATAATTGACATGCCAACCTCTTCTATAGAGTTTATGTCTCCTACTACTTATCCTGATTTAGTATCTCAAAAAAAAATGGTTGAAAAACAAATATTGAAAATCATTGAAAAGCTAAATAGT
The DNA here is from genome assembly GCA_046304235.1 of Crocinitomicaceae bacterium. Lineage (GTDB taxonomy): Bacteria > Bacteroidota > Bacteroidia > Flavobacteriales_D > Crocinitomicaceae > CANHVK01. The sequence goes on from JBKCEW010000026.1 coordinate 13,617, forward strand.
AAGGATGATAATTTCAATTACGAAATAGAGAATGAAATTGGATTTGCTGGAGATGTAATCGTTTCAAAAGCACAAGAATTAAATTGTGATTTAATAATAATGGGGACAAAGGGAGCTACAGGCTTAAGTCAATTTTTTATTGGATCAGTGACAGCTTCTGTTATTAGAAAATCAGATATTTCTGTGTTGGCAATTCCAGAAAATTTCACATTCGAAAAATTAGAAAAAATTGTTTTCGCAACCGATTATGAAGGAATTTCAAATAAGAAAACATTACAACCACTTTTTGAATTAGCAAGAATGTTTGATGCGAAAGTAATGATGTTTCATGCAATTGAAGCAAAAGAACCTATAGCTGCCTATATTGAAGAACTTCAGGTTTGGAAAGCTGAAAAAAACTTTCATCACGTAAAACATACAAATAGTATTGCTACTTGTGAAAATATTCCTGATGGAATTCTTGATTTTGCTGGCGAAAATGAAGCCGACTTGATTGCAATAATTCCTCATACTTATAACTTTTTTGAGAACCTACTTCACAAAAGTGTTTCCAAACAAATTGCTTTCGAAAGTAAAACACCAATTTTAGCCCTACACTAAGCTGAATCTTTCGAATTTCAGGAAAACTTCATCTATTTATAGCTTAATTTGAATTTATGAATACAGAGAAAATTTATATTGCAAACCTAAAATGTGGTGGTTGCGCAACAACGATAACAAATGAACTTACTAAATTAAAAGGTGTTTCAAAGGTGCAAGTAGATAACGAATCAGATTGTATAAATATCGACTATGAAAATATCAATCGAGAAAAAATCATCGAAAAACTTCATGAGTTAGGATATCCAGAGGCTACTGAAGAAAATGGTTTGTTACTTCAGTTAAAAAGTTACGCAAGCTGTATGATAGGAAGAGTCCACAATCTGACTCATAAATAAAAAACGAAAGCTGTTCTAAATGAGCAGCTTTTTTTCTATTCAAAAAATAAGGCCTTCAATTCATTAGCATCTTTCGGATTCATTTTTCCTGCTAAAATTAAACTTAACTGTTTTCTTCTTAGCGCACCATCAAATCTGCTTTTTTCCTCATCGGTTTCAGGTATTAATTCTGGAACTTGAATAGGTCCTCCAAGCTGATCAACTGCAACAAAAGTATATATAGCTTCATTACACTTTCTTTTTGCTCCCGAAACTTGATCTTCTATAAAGACATCAACAAAAACTTCCATCGAGGAACTAAATGCTCTTGATACTTTACTTTCTAAAGTAACTATAGATGATCCTAAAATGGGTTCTTGAAACGAAACATTGTTTACAGATGCTGTAACCACTACCCTTCTACAATGTCTTTGTGCTGAAATACTTGCAACAATATCCATCCATGCTAATAATTGTCCTCCAAATAAGTTACCAAGTGGATTTGTATCGTTTGGTAGTACAACATGTGTAGTAACAGCCAAAGTTTCTGAAGCTCTTTTTGCTTTCATTTCAATCTATTTTCAAGTATTAAACGAACTTGAAGTTAAGAATAAAACAAATACTTGCTTCATTTTTTATTATTTTTATGCTTTTCATTTTAGGATTATGACAAGACAAGAGCTTATTCAACAAATAAAAGAAAAACGTTCCTTTTTATGTGTAGGTTTAGACACAGATTTAGAGAAAATCCCTTCGCATTTGCTAAACACAGAAGATCCTATATTTGAATTTAACAAAGCGATTATTGATGCAACTAAAGACTACTGTGTAGCTTATAAACCTAATATTGCCTTTTATGAATGTTTAGGTGTTAAAGGATGGCAGTCCTTAGAAAAAACATTAAACTACATTCCAAAAAATATTTTTACAATTGCTGATGCTAAACGTGGTGATATTGGTAATACCTCAACTTACTATGCTAAAACCTTTTTCGAATACTTAAATTGTGACTCTGTTACTATAGCTCCTTATATGGGAGAAGATAGTATAACTCCATTTTTGGAATTTAAAGACAAATGGGCTATTGTTCTAGCGCTTACCTCTAACAAAGGTGCTTTAGACTTTCAAGCAATTAAAAATCAAGAAGGAAAAGAATTATTCAAATCGGTACTTGAAAAAACAGCAACATGGGGAACACCCGAAAATTTGATGTATGTAGTAGGTGCAACAAGAGCAGAGCAAATTGGTGAAGTTAGAAAAGTTGTTCCGGATCATTTCTTCTTAGTTCCTGGTGTTGGAGCTCAAGGAGGTAGCTTGGAAGATGTTTGTAATTATGGTTGGAACAACGATTGTGGATTACTTGTAAATTCTTCACGAGGAATTATTTATGCTTCAAATAAAGAAGATTTTGCTCAACAAGCAAAATCTGAAGCAATGAAAATCCAATTACAAATGGAAGAAATTCTGTCAGATAGAAAGTTTATCTAATAAAAAAAGCGACTGCTTTCACAGTCGCTTAAAATATAGATTTTAAACTCAACTAAGCGTTTACATTCATATTATCTAAAACATCCATTACAGATTTCACCGCTTTCGCTGATTCTTCTAATAATGCCTTCTCATCATCATTTAATTGTAATTCGATGATTTTCTCAATACCATTTTTACCTAATACTACAGGTACACCTAAATAGATGTCTTTCATTCCGTATTCACCGTTCAACCATGCGCATACAGGGAATATACGTTTTTGATCTCTTACTATAGCTTCAACCATTTGTGCAGCTGCTGCACCTGGAGCATACCATGCAGAAGTACCTAATAATTTAACGATTTCACCACCTCCAAACTTAGTTCTCTCAATAATTTCGTTTAATTTATCAGCATCGATTAACTCAGTTACAGGAATACCTGAAACAGTTGTATAACGAGGTAGCGGAACCATAGTGTCTCCGTGTCCACCCATCAATACAGCTTGAATATCTTTAGGAGAAACATTTAATTCTTCAGCTAAAAAAGCTCTGTATCTTGCTGTATCTAAAATTCCAGCCATACCAAACACTTTACTAGAATCTACTTTTGCGTTCAAATAAGCGCAATAAGTCATTACATCTAAAGGATTAGAAACAATTATTAAAATTGCGTTTGGTGAATGCTTAATAATATTATCAGTAACTGTTTTAACTATACCTGCATTAGTAGCGATAAGGTCGTCACGAGACATCCCTGGTTTTCTTGGTAAACCAGAAGTTATAACTACTACATCAGAATTTGCTGTTTTAGAATAATCATTCGTAGAACCTGTAGTTCTAGAATCATATAAATTAATAGGAGCTTTTTGCCAAATATCCAATGCTTTTCCTTCAGCAAATCCTTCTTTAATATCTAACAAAACGATTTCGTTAGCAATCTCTCTTTGTGCTAATACGTCTGCGCAAGTTGCACCAACATTTCCAGCACCAACAACAGTAACTTTCATATTAAAATTTAAATTAAATTCATTTGAGCATAGCAAATTTAAAACAAAACGAATAAAAGAATTCAAAATTGAGTACTTATTTTCTTTAGATTTGTAAAAAAATATTTTTTTAAGCAACTATTCAAAAACAATATCGTCTGAGATATAAGAAACGTGGAAAAAAAGCTAGAACTAGACGAAATAATAATTAGGTGTTTACGTAATGAACGACTTGCTCAAGAGCAGTTGTTTAAACTTTATTACGGTAAAATGATGACTGTTTGTCTAAGATATACCAACGATAGAGACACTGCACAAGAGATATTACAAGATGGATTTATTAAAGTATTTGACAAATTAAACACATTCGAATCAAGTGGATCTTTTGAAGGTTGGATTCGTAGGATAATGGCAAACACAGCTTTAGATGCTTTAAGAAAAAACAAAAGATTGAACTGGGTTGAAGAAAATGATGTGAATACAAAAGATACTTTCAATGATCCTTTAGAAAGTCTAGAATTTGAAAAAGAATTTGAATTAAAAGCAAATGTGGCTATAGAGGCGATTAACGAATTATCTCCAGCTTACAAAACCGTTTTTAATTTGTTTGTTTTTGAAAATTATTCACATAAAGAAATTGCAGAAGCATTAGGTATTTCTGAAGGAACTTCAAAATCCAACTATGCAAAAGCTAAAATGAACTTACAAAAAATTATTAATAAAAAAATTGCTAAAACAGTTCAATGAGTAAAAATATTGAAGAATTATTCAAACAAAGTTTGGAAAATTATGAAGAATCTTACGATCCTTCAGCTTGGAGTGCTCTGCAATCAAAATTAGATTCTAAACAAGAAACTAACCAAAATTCTAAGTCTTCTAACTGGAAAACTTTTACCTTAATCACTGTCACTATTAGTGTGGCTGGATATTTTATGTTTTCTCGTAAAATTGATGAAATTACAGTTGAACCTAAAAATCACATTCCAAAAACTGAAGTTCAAGAAACAGAAACATATACTATTACTGAAGATAAGCAACCAATTAAAAAAGAAATTAAAACACCAAATAAATCAATTTTAAAACAAACTCATTCTTCCACTATTCCAGTAAAAACAATAGAGAAAACAATGGAATTCAATGTTGATGAAGATAAAGAAAGTAAAAATGAAACAAAACGAACACTACTTGTTACTTCTAGGTCTATCTATTGTCAAGGTGAAACAGAAACTTTTAAAAATGAAAATAATTATACAATTTATTTAATTCACGAATCGGGAAAACATTTTACAATTCGTAAAGATGAAAAAAAGGCGATCGAACTAAATGATATAGGCACATACTATTGGAGCTTTGAAAACACATTAAGTACTGAGAATAAACTCAAAGGTTTTGAAGTTATAAATTCACCTAAAATAAACTTCACTGTACCTCAAGGAGTAGATTTATCTACAGGTTTACCTATTGTATCACTAACATCTAATCAAAACGGAAATAATAAATGGTATGTTAATGGAAAACCTTATTCTCAAGGAAAAGAAATTGATTTATTTACCTTTAATAAGGGTAAATATGAGATTAAACTGATAAATGAATCTAATGGTTGTAAATCCGAACTTACCAAAAATTTTAATTCTGAAGACAATTATAATTTAATGAGTGTAACTGGAATAGAACCAAACCACCCTGACCCAAAAAGAAACTCTTTTATCCCTTACGCTTTACTTCTTCGCAAAACAGAATTTAGAATGATCATTATTTCACCTACTACCGGTGAAACGATTTTTGAAACAACGGATTTAGAAAAACCTTGGATCGGAAAAAACGAAAAAACAGATGAGTTAGTTCCTGAAAACAGTGAATATATCTGGAAAGTTATCATAACAAATCCAGTTAAAGGAGAGAAAACAGAATACAAAGGGCGTATAACTCGTATTTAAAATGCATACTTTAAATGCTATTATTAAAACAAAACTTATAATATGCTTTTTTATCTATCAAAACGCATACTGTCAAAAAATTAAACTACTCAAAGAAGAAAAATCTTCGATTACTTTAGAGTTTACATTTGATACTACTAATCTAAAAAAGCTCATAAACACAGAGAAAACAATTGATTTTAGCAACGTATATCATTGTGTAAATCAACTAAATAAACCCATACTCCCACTCTTTAATTTTACTTTTCAATTATCTGATTCTACATTATCATATAG
>JBKCEW010000027.1:0-3008 GCA_046304235.1 Crocinitomicaceae bacterium
CAACCTATTAATACAGTCAAAACTAGTTTACGTTTACCAGGTAACATTAAATTTGCAAGTATAACTCCCGCAATAAGTGCTAAAAAAGAGGTTCTAACTCCAGAAAGTACAACACCAAGAACCGTCATCGATAACAAGGAATAAAATTTTAGTTTACTCAATTCTAAGAAACTTTTTTCAATTAATTCAAAATATAAAACTAGAGCAAAAAGGGCGAAAAAATTTCCAATAAAATTATTGTTTGAGAATGTACCATGAAACAAACGTTCAATGTTTAAATCCTTTTGAGTGAGAAATTCTGGTGAAAGATTTTGATATTGCAATAAGCTAAGAAAAAACTCTAAAATTATAACTAAAATAAAGTACTTTCTAAATTGCTCTATAGTTATATTTTCTTTAATTGTAGAAAAAACTAAAAATAATAATAAAGGTATAATTAACTGTCGATAAAAATGGATTGATGTTAAAAAAGAAACATCGTGAAAAACAGAGCTAATCCATAGAAACATAAAACTAAATGATATATAAAGAATTACATTTATTCTATCTATGCTAAGAATTAAAGATTTTTTTTTTAAAAAAAAAGAGTGAACAAAAGTTAAAGTAATAGTAAGACCCACTGCAAAACCAAGTTCATTCTTAAACCAGAATATATCTTTGATTAACACTATTAAAAATAAAATATAAAGTATTTTGTACAAAACCAATTTATTTTAAGTTGTTCATGATTGATTTACAAGAATCTATAAAATTACTTCTATAAATAGAAAAATCATATTCCCCAAAATTATTTACAAAAACCTCTTTTTCAAAGGGGATGTCTAAATTAAGGTACTTAATTATTGACTCTATATCCAAATAATTCAAAACCAATGGATTTGTTTGAGTACTCAATTGTTTTTTGATTTCAGGTGCACAAAGTAAAATTATTTTTTTATTATTTATTACGCAGTTGTAAAGAGCATCGAAAGAAAATGTAATTATAGATTTAGATTGTCGAATATCTGCTTCAAGATCATTATCAGATATAAAGAATTTTGGTGAAATATACTTATCTAATTGTTCCCTATCGTAATGAACAGAAGCAGGCCTAAATCGAACAATAACACTAAATTCATCATGGTTTGCAAGTAGATTTAGTAATTTAATTTGAGCAGCAAATTCTTTTTCAAAAATGGTGGAGGTTAAAAGAATCAATACATCGTATTTAATGTTAATATTATGTTTAACATCTAAATTTGAATTTTTGTGAACAAAAGTTTGAAGTGGGGCACCAATAACATTAATCTTATCAATTTCTACTCCACCACGTACAAACATTTTTTTTTCCCTTTCTGAACAACAAAATACATGTTTTGAAATTGAGGGTATATAAAACTTATTACCTTCAAAAAAAACTCCATGTTGAAGACTCACAGTTGGTATTCCTCGTTTGTTAATTAAAATTATCAATGGCGTGAAATTTGTATCTCTATCATTATCAAATATCCAAAGTTTAACCGATCTTCCTATTTGATATGTTTTCTCAGCATAAAATTCAAATATTTTGTATTTAACAATATTTTTAAATAAAACGGAAAACGAATTTGGATATTTTTTTTTCAACTTTATAAAGAAAAGTATATCAAAAAATAATAAAAAACGTTTGAAAAAAGTCGATAATCCAAAGTAATCAAATTTGACATTTTTATTTTCTTTAAGTTGTTTGAAATGACGTGTTCGATCCTTCGAGTGTACAGTTGGAACGTAAAGTATACCATAATTCTCATTTTCAAATACTTTATTAAAACCAATAGCTTTTAGTATATGACTATAATGCGTAACAAAAACAACTGAGCCAAGTTTACTTTTTCTAAATTGAAGTTGAAAAAGTTGAACTAAATCAGAAACTAGAATACCTATAGATAACTTTAAAAGAAAAGAAATAATATTAACTTTTTTTGCAACAGTTGATTCATTATCAAGCTCCCAAGATATTAGAGTATCAAACGACTTCTGATTTTCTTTATTATCTAAATTTAAATATTTGTATACCTCTTCCATTTTGAAATCTTTATTTCATCTTATCTAAAGTTAAAATACTACCATCAGCACTTAAAAAAGTTTTCGTTGTAGTTTTAATTTCTCTAAGTTCCTTAATATTTAAAATTAAGTATAAAATGACTGTAATGCTTATATTAAAATAATAAGTATTAAAAAATACAGATAGGAATATAAATAATATAATTGGAGAGAAAAGTTTAAAGTTGAAAGTCTCTATGATCATATGCAAGAGTCCTCTATATATTCCAATAGATTTACTTCCTAAATATACAATTAAAAGATTGTATACTATTACGCCAAAAACGACTGCAAACGCAACCGTTTCAAGTCTGTAAGAATATTTAATTCCAATAATAGATGCTAAGATTACAATAATAATAGAAATAGTGGCAAATATTGTCATCAAAAATTCTTTAGATCTTTGAATAAGTAAAGTAGAATAGCCGAAAGAGTTATTAATAATTAATTGAGCTAGGATCAAAACTTGAAGAGAGAATATTGAATCTTTGTATTGCGGGAGAAAATAAAACAAAATTGGGGCAATTATAATACTTAATAAAACAATAAACATAGTCAAGGTTAAATAAAACATACGAATCTTTTCAATAAAAACTACTAATTCTTGATTTGTTTTTTTACTAATAGAATTTATAAGTTTTGGGTAAAAAAGAAAATTTAATGACCCTAAGAGTAAGAAAATAGCATTTGAAATTGTATTTGAAAAATTGAACAATCCAAAACTCTCGATTGAAAAATAATGACTAACAATAGTTCTTGCTGTGAGTATAATACCGTAGAAAGTCAAGTTATAGACTAATAAAAAAAATCCTCTTCCAAGAATTTTTCTTGCCATAGAAAATTTGAAAAACTTTAGTTTTTTTATCTCAATTGGTCGACTTTTTAGAAAAATTAATAAAGAAATAAAATTCCCAATAATTACTGCATAAAAAAGACTATAAAATAAT
>JBKCEW010000028.1:0-5453 GCA_046304235.1 Crocinitomicaceae bacterium
GTAAATTTCAATGAAAAAATGGCTGGTTCACCTGTGCCACAATTGAACTTAACAGGCCAAAATACCTTAGCAAATACGAACCTTACAAAAGTAAACGATACAACGTACACGTATTGGTGGGTAGTAGAAAAAGGAAATGGAGCAGTTAATGTAAATTTAGCAACGGGTAAAGATTTAGGAGGAAATGTAATTGTTGCAACTCCAACACAAAACCCAAGTTTTACGGTGTTACCAACTTTATTTGGTGATATTGATACGAACAAATTGGTTCAAGCGTATGATGCTGCCTTAGCCTTACAATATTCGGTAGGTTTAAATCCATTACCAACGATGGACCCATTGCCTTGGTCAAATTGGAGATTAGCGGTAGCAAATGTAGATACGGTTGGTAACGTTACAGCAAACGATGCTTCGTTAATATTACAACATTCAGCTAAATTGATTTCTACTTTCCCTGCTGATGCTAAAAAACGTGGTGGTGATGCACCAACAGCAAACGTTACCGTAACCCAAGAAGGAAACAAATTGGTATTCAGAGCATCTGGAACCTTGTATGCGTTCAATGTATTTATGAAAGATAATTTCAATGTTTTTGGTCAACCAGAAGTGAAAGATAAAAGCGCGATGGTAGCAAGCAACCTAAATACATCAACGTATAATGTTGGTTTAGCATCTACAACACCTTTCACAGAAATCGATCCATTTTTAGTGATTCCGATTTTAACGAATGAAAACGTACAAGGAGCAATGGATATCGTTGCAAATACGGAAGAGAAATCGTTAATCTATGGAAAAGCAGCTGGTATTGCTTCTATCAACAAAGAAATAGTATTGGTGTATCCAAACCCTACAAAAGATGTCGTGACGATCAACAACGCACAAGGAAAAACGTTACGTATTGTAGATGTTCAAGGAAAAGAGGTGTATAACCAAAAGGTAAACGCTTCAAGCATGGAAGTTTCAATGAAAACATTAGGTTCTAAAGGAATGTATGTGCTTCATATCGTGGATGCAAATAACGAAAGTGTGCAAACAAAACAGATTGTTTTAGAATAAATCATTTCACTTTTTAAGTATAAAACCGCCCTCGTGGCGGTTTTTTTGTATCCTAGATTTAGTAAATTCCTAGTTTATGAAATTCCGATGTGATTTTTTCTCTCTCAAAAACCATCAAAAATGATTGACAACGTGTTTTGATGTGAAAAAATGCAACTCAAACTCATTTGTCAATCAAAAATGATTGACAAATTTTAAAAAATTCTTATCCAACTCTAGGAATAAAAAAGCCTTTAATACATTCTTGATTTCTGATTGCAATTTGAATATGATTTTTTTCTTTGAATCCAGAACTTTCATACAAGTCTTCGCCCTCTATAAATACACCTCTGACTGAATCGAAAACTTGACCGTTATTAGCTTCATGTATTTTAACTGCAGTTTCAATGACTGCACAATCTAGAAATCTTCTCATAATTTCTCCTTCCTTATTTCTAATATTTTTAGGAAGTACAGTGTTATTTTTGTCGTGAGTTTCTTTTAAATGCTCGTAACCAACCTTTAATAATTCAAGATATTTAGTGTCTAGTAGGTCAAGGCAAATTCCCAAATCTAAAACTACGCCTAATACTGAAGGTGTGATAATACTATTTTCTTTGCCTTTTGGCGGATTTTCTTTTAAATCTTTGGCAAATTGAAATGCTCTTTCATAATTATTTTCCCAAAAATAAATCCCATTACCCAGCCAATCATACCTGTTTTCACTAGGTTTTAAAATTTCCCCTTTTTTTGAAACAACAAGGTTTCTAACTGTTTCATCACAGCCATGAAAACCAATTATATAACCAGATTTTCGAGAATACATAGTTATTTTTGAGTATTTAAATACCCAATTTTTGCATCCTCCTCAAAAACATAATGACTAGTTAATTCGCCATTTTCTTGATTAATACCTGCCTCAACTAAGAATCTAATGGAAGTAACTTTATCTTCTAAAATTCTTTTAGATGTAGCTCTAATACTTTCGATGTAGTCCTTATTTGAAAGATTTTTCATGGGATGAAAATTATAATGAATACTATTTACTAAAGTTAATACATTTTTTTCTTACACTCAATAAGCAGAATAAATTTTAATTTCTCTCTCAAAAACCATCAAAAATGATTGACAACGATTTTTGATGTGAAAATATGCAACACAAACTCATTTGTCAATCAAAAATGGTTAAAAATGATTGACAAATTTGTTTTAGTACTTTGAATTAAATACTTCTTGGTAAGCAGTTTCCATTTTCAAAATTTCATCATCTGTAAGTTCTGGGAACAATTTTCTTTTTTTTACTGATAATTGACCATTATTTTGATTCAGTAATACAATGATAAAATCTAATTTTTTATCAGGCATATCTACAATATGTTGAATGTCTTTTTTTAATTCATCAAATCGTTGAAGGAATAATAATTCTTCTGGAATTTCTTCATTTACAGTAGATTTAATTGCTTTTATTAAAAAAATGGCATGTTTAGTAAAATCTGGAAATCTATATAATCCTTCTATTTCTGAAGGGTTATTTACTTTTAAAGTACCATTCGAGTTTAAATCATAGATTGCTTTCTGTTCCACTTGTTTAGATACTTGCTCTAATGTAGTATCATATTCCTGCATGTTTGCTAAAATTTTTGCTGAAACAGGTACAATCGTTTTATAAGGGAATACATTATTTCTCACAAGAATATCATGAATTAAATAACGATGGATTCTTCCATTTCCATCTTCGAAAGGATGAATATATACAAATCCAAAAGAAACCATTGTTGCTTTTAAAATTGGGTGAACATTCTGTGATTTATTATTTAATGAAGCAATGCCTAACATTAAACTTTTCACAAATTCTGGTGGAGGACAGATATAATGTATTTTTTGAGAAAAATCACGCATGGTTTGACCTACATAATTTTGATAGTCTCGATATTTTGTATTGGCGTATCTAGGATCGACCAATTGGCTTTGAATATGTACAAGTGATTCCTCTGAGAGTGATTCTTCAAATGTTTTTTCTCCAGCATTTTCCAATAAAAAAATAAATTTATCCATTCGGTCTTTTGGAGGATCTTCTTGTTCAATTTCACTGGATGATTTTGATTCTTTTTTGAAGAGGTAATAACTCGCCCTTTTAAAAACTTCTGAATTGTACGATTGTTTTAAGTGAACTAATTCATTTTTCAAATCCCAAACTAATAATTCGCTAAGCTCAGTTGTTTTTCTGATTATTGGACAAAAGTTTGAAGTACCCAATAAATTATCGTTAATCTTCCACTTTTGAATTTTAATCGCAGTACCTGTTACATATTTTGAATCATCCAATAAATCAATGTAATTCGTTGAATTAATGGTGATAGGTATTTTTTTATTTGTTGTAAATTCATAAAAATAACCAATGATTCGTCTATATTTTAAGTTAGGTTTTTCATGTATGTATTTCTCTAATTGATTATTATCAACGGCAAGAAAAATTTCTTTTAATAGTGCTAAATTTAAATCATCATATTTTATAGCAAATTCAAGATGTGCAAAGAAGTTATCTGAAACATCATATTTTGGTTTGAATGTTCGAATAATTGTGTTTTGCGAACTTATTTCAATTTTATCAACTGTCCCAATGTATGATTCATGTGTAAGTAAATATCCAGTGATTGATAATTTTTCAATCAACCAAGTAAATCCGATTTTCTTCATTAAAAAGTGTAAAACTAATTTTATTAGGGTAAAATTAATTTTTTAATTTAAAATAAAGGTAAAATTAATTTTTTTTGGTGTTATGTCATGTGATTTATATTTACCTTGAATGATTTCTGGAAATTCGAGACTGAAATCGTGGTAAATAATTTTACCAATTTGGAGTATAAGTTCGATAGATACAGCAGGATTTTCAAAGAGCAAATACATCCAACGACGACTTTTGCCCAATCGTTGCGCAACCGTGGTAATCGAATAACCACTTTCACGAATTGCTTTCTCAATTACTTCACCTCGGTGTAACATATGTACAAAAGTGAGTAATGAATTAGGAAATAATTTTCTCATAAGTGTGTAATATATGAGAAATTGTGTGTTATATTTGTTTAAATGTAAATTTTAACAATATGATAAAAAACTACTTTAAACTAATCGTTGCCCTTGTATTCGTGTCGAATGTAATGGCACAAAATGTTCCTTCTTATGTACCAACAAATGGACTTGTAGGTTGGTGGCCGTTTAATGGTAATGCGAATGATGAAAGTGGGAATGGGAACCATGGAACAGTGAATGGAGCAAATCTAACTACTGATAGAAATGGGAAAGCAAATGGTGCTTATTCTTTTAGGAATGGAAAAGATTTAATATGTACTACAAATTCTTTTAATTCTCCCTCTAGTCTTTCTTATTCTATTTGGATAAATACAAAAAATGAAGGAATACCATTAAGTTTTAACAATGGTCAATGTGTGCATGGTGGTAATTGGGATAGAGCTTTATTTATAATGAAAAATGAGATTGATTTCTACACATTTAGTGGTAATCAAGTATTTACTAAAAGTAATTCTAACATTTTGGATAGTAATTGGCATCATTTGGTTGTAACAATGAATCAAAATGGGACTAATATTTATTTAGATGGTTATAAAATTATAACTAATCCTAGCCAAAATAGTGCCCAAAATTATTCAGGGTTTTTTAGAATAGGTGGACTAAGTCCAAATGATTTAAATAATTCTTTGATAGGCCAGCTCGACGACATCGCTATTTACAACCGCGCATTAACCCAACAAGAAATTACAGCTTTATACAATGGAGGTTCTCAATCAGCGTTAGCTTCAACGAAAGTTTATGTTGACGCACCTGCAACAGTAAATCAAAATGATACCTTACAGTTATCTATCAGCACAGAAGCGTTAAACACAGCAGATAATGTAATCGCTTACCAAACAGACTTTTCGTATGACACTACACGTTATACCTATGTGGGTAATAATTTGACAGGTACCTTAAATCCATCTGGAAATGCAGTGGTAAATAGCTCTAAAAACGGAAAATTAGCAATTAGTTATATGTCACAAACTGCTTTGAGTGGTGCTGGAAGTTTAGTAAAATTGAAATTTAAAGCAAACAACACTTTAGGTCAAGGAATATTTGGGTTGTCTAATTTCTTGTATAATACAACGGCTGTAACCAGTTTGAAAAACGATACGGTAAATACAATCGACGTAACTCCTCCAACGGCAAAAATCACATATTCTCAAAACCCAGTAAGAAAAGGTGATTCTCTATTGATTACGGTAAATTTCAATGAAAAAATGGCTGGTTCACCTGTGCCACAATTGAACTTAACAGGCCAAAATACCTTAGCAAATACGAACCTTACAAAAGTAAACGATACAACGTACACGTATTGGTGGGTAGTAGAAAAAGGAAATGGA
>JBKCEW010000029.1:0-2830 GCA_046304235.1 Crocinitomicaceae bacterium
AAACTAAACCTTTAACCTCCCTATGCAAACAAAAATTACCCCCAACTTTAATACTCCTCCTTCACACAGGAAAATTGTGATTTTAATGGATGGCACTTGGAACGATGAAAATGGCCAAAATAATGATGGCTTGGTGACAAACATTGTACATCTTTCTAGAATATTGAATAACGATCCTGAAAAGCAAGTGGTGCAATATCATCGAGGAGTTGGGAATGACGATGATAATAACTGGTTTGAGAAGGTATGGGGTGGTGCTTCTGGAAAAGGGGTGCAACAAATTATTAATAATGCCTATATCAACATAGTGAGTGTTTGGAAACCAGGTGATGAGTTGTATATCTTTGGGTTTAGTAGGGGAGCCGCTGCAGCTAGAATGTTGTGTAGTAAAATTTACCGTGAGGGTATTCCTCAAGAGGTGAATGTTGAGTATGATGATGATGAACAGAATGTAGATAAATACACTCCTTCAGGGAAAATTAAACACATAGATGTTTCGTTTTTAGGTGTGTGGGATACTGTGAGTGCATTTGGTATCATCGGTAATCTTGGTCGTTTGGCCTTTGAGAAAACAGGAGATTTATTTACTAATAACCACATTTCTCCAAACATTCAGCGAGCAGTACATCTAGTTGCAATTGATGAATCACGCAAGATTTTTGCTCCCTCATTGATGAATCACAAAGAAGGAGTTACCCACGAAATTTGGTTTCCAGGTGTACATTCCGACATCGGTGGCAGCTACAAAGAAGACCAAATTGCGGGTGTTTCCTTACATTATATGTTTCAAAAATTAAATGAATGGATTGAAGAACAGCAACATGAAACTCTTTTAATTGACGAAGAAAACTTTAAAAAATATACCAATGCTACCCCAAAAGAAGTATATTTTCATTATTTCGATGATAATTTCACTATAGATGAACGTGAGATTTTTGTTCAAGTAGAAGGGGAGAAATCTACGGAACTACAACCGAAAATTCATGCTTTTGTTTTAGCATTAAATAAACAGGAAGTTCAAGCAAAAAAACTTGTAAAACAAAAGAAATCCATGAAAACGGTTTCATTTGTCTACAATCCTACAAACATTGAACGTTTGGCAGGGAAATATATTGTCATTGAATAAAGTGGATAATTAACTAGATAAATCAGATTATAAAAAAAAATACAACTTAATACCAATGAGAAATTTATACATCTTAATTGCTGACGACCACAAACTGATCCGTGATGGAATACGTTTGATGCTTCAAAGTAAAAAAGAATTTCATTTTGAATTTGATATGGCATCAAACGGAGAAGAGGTGCTTTCAAAAGTGAAGCAAAACACATATGATTTGATTTTTCTGGATATTTCAATGCCTGAGATGACCGGATTGGCTGCGCTTAAAGAGTTAAAAACGAAATCTGCGATACCTCCAATCATTATTCTTTCTATGCACAATGAAGTATCCTATATCAAAAAAGCATACATGAATGGTGCTGCATCATACCTTTTAAAAACAACTGAAGCAGAAGAAATTATGTTGGCTATAAATACAGTTTTAACTGGAAAAAAATACTTTAATAATGATGTAGCTAATATTTTGTTTGATGATTTAACCTTAGCCAATGCGAACCAATTATTTTATTTACAACATCAACTTTTATCTAAGCGTGAAGTGCAAATTATCTCTTTGTATGTAAAAGGGTTAAACGCAGATAAAATAGCTATGTTATTAAATATAAGCCCTCGTACGATTGAAGGACATCGGACCAACATATTTAAAAAATTAGGAATTAAAAACGTAAACGAAATGATTGAATACGGAATAGCGCAAGGCCTTGAGTAAACTGAAAACCCGGTATATTTAGTCGTAACAAAGAACAGAACTCGGAGTTCATATCTAAAATAAAAATTAATAATAAAGGAAAAATAGTTTCGTTAAAAGACTATTTAGTTAAATAAAAATTTAATAATACTAAAATGGGAAAGCCACATTTTTTTATAGAAATAAATACTGCTAATACACAGAACAATAGTTACTTTATACAATTAGAAAGTGAAGCTTTTGGTCCTGTAAATGGAAATTATAGTAAATCAAAATATAGAACTAATGCATGTTTTTCTATTTCTGATGATGTAAATGCATATGCAGTTTTAAGTGGTACTTTTTTACTTTTTGATAACGAAGCTGATCCTACTTTGGTAAACCTAATTTTACAAACAAATGATTTAACGACTCCGGTTAATTATACTCCAAGCGCAAAATATTTTGTCTATCGTGGTTTAAGAAGAGATGATTTTATGACTGGTAGTTCAGGGAAATACACTATAGTTCCTAAAAATAATAATGACAAAAAATTAATACAATATTTATACAATACTTATGAAATAAATGGAAGAACTTTAAAATTAGAAGATTTTTATTATTCAGGAAATGTCGACAACACACCTGTACACAATATTTTTATCGAGAAAAAAAATGGTTTGAGCGTTATTAAAGGAGAAGTGCTTGGTAAATTTAAAAATACAACTTTAACTAAACCTTCTTTTAGCGTAATATTAGATTTTCTACCTTATAATCCATATGTTGTAGATTTAAGATTTGCAAAGGATTCCGATGCAAAAATAGAAGTGTATAATAATCAAATTAATTCATTAGTAGTTAGTACAGAAAATGAAGATAAGTCTGTTCTGAAAAAACGTGAATATATTCATTTATTTTTAGATCCTGTAGTTTATTTCGGTTCTTATTTTCAAGATGGAATTGTATTTAAAGATAAAACTTATACTTGCTCAGATAACGAAAAAAGCAATTTGTTTTATAAGTACTTTATAAAACCATTT
>JBKCEW010000030.1:0-11787 GCA_046304235.1 Crocinitomicaceae bacterium
TTATTTTTCAGCTACGACACTGAAGCTTTAAACAAGTCATATTCTTTGGGAACAGAACATGAGGCAACATTTGAGAACTGTTTTCAAGAATCAATGCACCAGAAAGTATTCACAGGAATTCAACAACTTTATCTTATTGGACTTTATGATAGTTTGCCAATAAGTAAAGTCCTTAAAATTTTTAAAAAATATTTAGATTCATCATTATTTACCAGATTAAATAATTATGTCTCTAGCGACCCATCCTGCATTCAGTATTCAATACATTGGGCCACATTTAAGTCTAAACTTGATCGAATCAAACTAGATCAATGTTCCCTAGAGCTTTTGCAACTACTGTCTAATCTCACATTATCAGAAGAAAATGTTCGTACATTTCACATTGAAAAAAATCATCTCTCTAAACAGCATTCTTCAGAACCTACTCTAAAAAATACCACTAAAATGGTATACAAGTTTTTTGCCTCAATTTATCAAAGAAATGTTTTAGCTTCGGTTGTTAAATATGTTTTATTAAGCTCATTTCTTAAAAAATTTGAAACAACTGATATATTGCACTGACAACGTAACATTTTTATTCTTATTTATAAACGATTACAAGAAATTATTAAAGAATGTGTTTTAACATCTTTTAATGGTTCAAATTATGACAATTATCTGTTGTGTAACAGCTTGATTTTGATTCAAACTCAAATGAAACAAAAAATTCATATTTTTAAAAAAGGAGCATCAATATCCACTATTCTATGCATAAACAAAAAAAATTTTCAAACCCTAAAGAATTATAATGTAAAGACCAAAAAATATTTTAACCAGTGGATGATAAAACTTTATATTAAAGATATTAGAAACCTTGTTTCTTCTAATATGAGTCTTGACAAAGTTGGAAAACTGTTTAATTTGCCTGTTTCCAAACTTTGTTTTCCTTACACCCAAGCAACAAACATTCAAGCTCTTAAAAATTTTACATCATTGTTTCCTGAAGATGAAAAATTTTGGAAGGATACTTTTTCAAAAAAAACTCCTCTTTTAGAAACACGTAAAAAAGCTCAGGATATTTTTGTACAAAAAAAGTTTTCTAATCTTTATGATTATGGTACTTACTATTTAATTCAAGATTGTTATCTTTTGCACTCAATAGTGTTAACTCTTTTTAGAAGTTATCTTTGTGACTCAGTTAATATATTTTTAAGAAGAAATTTTTCACAGTCAAATTTGTCTTATCAACAGTTTTTTATTATTGAACCTTCCAAACAGATCAAAAAAAATTTAGCTCCTAAAACCATTAATCATACTTTGTATAACTATATTATAAGACAAGCTGTAACAGGTGGATTATGTACTAGTTTTGTTCATGGTAAAATTGATGATACTACTATTATAAATGAACATCTCAACTATATACAAGACCCTAAACTCAGCACTTCAAACTGGCCAAATTTTTTTCGAATAAAGCAATGGAGTCAATATACAAAAGATATTACTACTGGAGAATCCAAGGTGACCGAATGGAAAAAACCTTTTCAAGAAACTGGTAAAGGTATTATAACACTAGATATTCGTTCTCTTTATCCAAGTGCTGCTTTAAAGGAGTTACCTGTAAATGTACCAATGTTTTATACTCGTTTTACTCAAGAAGATTATGCTAAATTGTACTCTGCTGACAAAACCTATTGGAAAACATTACATTTAAAAAAATATTGTTGTAATGCCCGAAATTCAAGTCATCCTAAAAGTGACATTTTTAAATTGATTAGCAAACCACCTCGTTTTTTTAATGAATACTATGCTTTAAATTACTATTTAAATAAAAATATATTACCTTTACAAAACATAAAAATTTTAAGATTTCAATCAAGTTTTACTGCTTTATGGCAAATGTTTTTAAATAAAATTCCTGTTGATGGATTTTTATCCTATTTTGATTGTGAGAGCAAAAAAACTTACATAAAAGTAATTCAATATCAGTCTTGTTTTTTTCATGGTCAAAAAAATTCATGTTTTATAAAAAATAATCCTAAACTTGCCCAAAAATATCAAACCACTTTAGAAATAAAAGACAAAATTTGTGATCTTTTAAAAAATTTTAAAAAAAATTTTAATGTTTTTTTAAATTCTGTGGACATTGAGTATGTTGAAATTTGGGATTGTGATTTTACAAACCATAAAATTCCGAAAACAGGTAAAGATTTTTCTCCCCTATATACTAATGCTTACAACACAGATCAATTTTTAAATGCTATTGAAAAGGGAGACTTAACAGGATTCCTTGTTGTAAAAAATTTATAAATCAAAAAAAATAACCAAAATCCAATCATGGGGTTTATTGTTCAAAAGATTAAATATGGTTTGCAAAATCTATCTCCCTACACTCAAGAACAAGTGGACTTTTTCAACACTTCCAAAAGAGTCATTAGTGTTCACAAAAGTAAACCATTTATGGTAATTAGCACAGAATATTTTAATTGGTTGAGAAAAACTTTTGGATTTGAAAATGAACCTGAGATTTACCATGCATTATTTTTTCAATTGGATGATTATCTTAAAGAATCAATTACTTTAAAGTTAAAAACAAGAAGTGACCTTAAAAGTAAAATTAAAATTGAAACAAATAAAGAAGAAAAACAAAATTTGGAAGTAAAAGCAGAACTTATAAAACTGATGCTAAATTCATGTTATGGTTTTACTCTTTGCAATGTTACATCTCAAAAGTTCAAAAGTTTTGAAAATTTCTATAAATTACCTCAATACAAAACTGTTCGTAAAAAATTTAACAGGATTATAAAATTTGAAGATCATGTGTATTTAATGGAAAAAAAGAAAAAAAAATCAGAAAGTTTTCAAACTTTATTAGGGCATGTAGGATGCTACATTTTGTTTCATAGTAAAATAATTTTTTTTACCAGACTGTATTTTGTAACCCAGTTCTTTAACCCAACACTGGCTCAGTTACTATACATGGACACTGATAGTGCTCATTTTTTAGTCAAACACAAAAATTTGAAAGACAATGTTGATGCTGATATAAGGTTTATGTTTGAACATGAATTTAATCAACATTTTGAACAAGGAGGAAAAATTAGCGGGATTTGGGTTGAAGAAGGGTTTTATGAATGTGGTGAATATATTGCAGAAAAATGTTATCGTTTATACAATAAATCTAATCCTATTTATCTTACTCATATGAAAGGATTAAATACAAATTTTCAACAGCAATACCATAATGAAAATATAGATAAAACTAAAACTTCTTTTTTGGCTTTCAATCAATTTTTTAAAAGTTCTGATTTTATTATTTTTAAAACTCATATGAGTAAAAATATTTTTAAAAATTATGTACCAAATAAACGTTATTTTATTAGTGCTACTGGTAGTATACCTTTAAAAATGTAAATTTGTATATAAAATTTTGTATTTTTCAGATTTTAAAAATGGTCTCCCACATGATAACTTCAAACTTTATTGAAGAGAAAATAAACCCTCATGAACTACAACTCTTCACCACCAAATACTACTTGGGAAAAACTCTTTCCAGCGGACAATTTAATGCTGTGGCTTCAGGACACAATAAATTAACTTTTAAAAAAGTTGTAATTAAAGCTATCTATAATCCAAATATGCAAAAATTGAGAGAAGCTAGTTTATTGAAAAAGTTACAACATGTTCATGGTGTAATCACTTATTATGATCATTATTATGTGAAAAATACTATTACTTTACTTGTAATGGAATATTTTGGGCACATGACTTTACACTCTTTTCTTCAAATGAATGGTTCAATTTCTGAGCATTTATCTCACAAAATATTTAAACAAGTTCTTTTGACAGTAAAAATGTGTTACCATTCTAATATTTTACACAGAAAACTTAGAGCAAGTAACATTCTTTTAAATATTCATACTTTTGAGATTAAAATTATAAACTTTAATTCCGCTTGCCAATTTGATGATTACCAAACATTTACATCACAGTTAAGCCATAAAAATGCACCGCCTGAATATTTCAAATTTAAAAAATATTCTGCAGAAGGATTATATGTATGGTCAATGGGTCTTTTACTATACAATATGCTTTTTGATTATACTCCATTTGATACCCCTTGTGATATTGTTAACGCACCTGTATACATTCCTGAAACAAACAAAATTTCTCTGGATGTAAAAGTGTTTTTAAAATGGTTACTTAAAAAAGATGTATCAGATCGTATTACTTTGAACGAAATGTCATTTCATCCATGGATTACAAAAAAATGGATTTAAAAACAAACTAATTTCAGAGCATAATTTCTAAAAATGAATAAAACAAACGAGCATGTTCCACAAGAATCCTTCTACGCCAGTGATAACCCACAGAACACCATAGAAGATACTGTTACACCACCCACATCGCCACAACATCCTTCTCCTCCACCAGCTCCATTTTCTGCTGCTGTACTTTACCAGCAGTCTATGAGACAAGAAATTTATCAACTTCAAATTCAGTTGAAAGAGCTAGAAATGATTGTCACTGAACCTTTTGTTATATATATTACCGGCATACAAAATTTAAATTCAGAAACGGGTAATAACTGGAATGAAAGAATTTTTCATCTATTTTATGTTGCTCGTATTCCATTGTTTTGGATTCTTGATCTTGTTCCTGATGACAATGAAGAAAACTATTTAAATCCCGATTCTATTAAATTATATGTCATAAGTTATCAAGTAAAAATAAAAGTTACTAATATTCTTAATGATTTTTTGATCACTGAATATAACAACATTGTTTACATTCAATAAACATATTATAATTTTTTCAGAATAAAAAAATGGCAACTGATTTTACATACCGGAGCTGTGCTGATATTCAAGAATGTCCAGTGCAAGAGTCTACTGCTCCTCCTATTTTTGAGCTCGTGCAAAACAAGATACTACTTCAAAGAATTAAAAAAAGAATAAATGAAATTGAAGAGTGTTTTTTTAATCCACAAATAATTGTACTTGAAGGATATTCTCCGTTTTCTAGCATATCAAATCAATGTTGGTCAAATCAAATAAAACGCCTTTTTTATGAAGCTAACATCCCAGAATATTATATTCTCGATATGTGGAAAGATAATGACAACGATGCTACTTCTGAATATACCTACATTCAATTTATTAGTAAAAGTGTAAAACTATATGTTATATCTGCATTACATCATTTTTTAAGCTTTAATTCAAACTTATCTGTAACTATTAATGCAATAGATTAATATTTTCAGAGCCAAAAATAAAATGAAGTATATAAAAATCCCTCCTCCAATCCAATGTAAAATTCCTAAAGGTTACACAGAATGTGGACCGGATCCATATTTTTTTTGTCGAGTTATTAAACCAACTTCATTTTACATTTTACATAGCTCTAACAACACATTTCATTTGCATAACGATACAACGATTATAATTACAAAAAATACATGCAAAACAATAGGATTTCCTTGTGTAATAGTTACCTCCCTTCCAGCTATGTGTATTTTAACATGTGGTCCTCGTTTACACAAATTAAATCTTTCTTATAATATAAATATTATGCGTGCTAATGATAATTTTTTGCATTTAACTTTATTTAATTTCTCTTCTGAAACTATAGTTATATTACCAGACCAATTGCATATCATTTGTCAAGTTGTGATTCCTGGAAATCTTTATAACCCCTTTTGTTCTAAAAAATAATTGCAAAAATATATTGAAATATTTTTTACTGTTTCAGAATATTAAAAAATGGATGTAGTGACACATTTTATGCTTAAAAATGAACAAAATCCTGGAAAATGTGCTATCACTTCAAATGAACACATTACTTTGATATATTCAAACTATATAAACACAGGACCAAGTTTTATTATCTATCCACAATGTAAAGCAACTATAATCATTTGTAATAAAGTTCTAAAAAAACATTGTGAAAAGGAATGTATAAACATACAAAACAAAAATAAAAAAATTGTTAGTTTTCAACTTATTAACAAAAGTATGCACAATGCTATTCATGTTCCAAGTGATATATCTTTACTTACTTTAATTAATTATCCAGAAATTAAATGTGTACCACGTTTTGTAAATAAAAAGTTGTATAAAAAAAGTATTAAATAAAAATCTATTTTTAGAGAAATATATAAAAATGAGTTTTAGAGAAAGAATACACACCTATTTTCAAAATCTGGTAAGTATTTAAAGAAAATTTATTTTATAAAAATTATTTAAAATAAATTTTACATCAATATTTTTTGTTTTAGGGTAACTGGACTCGAGAAATAACCAACAGTCTAAGAATTACAAAAAGAGAACAGAACTCTTTTCAATTACTAAAAGTGATTGGACAAGGTGGATTTGGAACTGTGCTGGAAGGCATTGTCAATAAAGAAGAAGTGATTATAAAATGTGTAGATAAAAATGTTGGTGAAAAAGAAGTTTTTTTTCTTAAAAAATTATCTAATGTACCAGGAATTGTACAATACATTACTCATTTTTCTGATAAAAACTATATTTACATTGTTATGCGAAAACTTGACAATGTTGTAGATCTTTTTAAATACATTAATTCCCAAAATAAACTGCCAGAATCAACTGTTCAGATTATTATAAAACAACTAGTTAATATTCTTAGTTCATGTAAACGAAAAGGTGTTTTGCACAATGATATTAAAGATACAAACATTTTAATAAATCCAACTACATTGCAAATAACTCTAATTGATTTTGGTGCAGCTCAAGAATGGCGAGACAATAGTTTTTATTATAAATATCAGGGAACTGAATTTTATAGCTGTCCTCAATGGCGCAGTCAAAAAAGATATACTGCAAATGGAATGACCAGTTGGTCCATAGGAATGCTTGTTTTTACCATGTTATTTGGAGAAATTCAATTTGATGAAATTTTATATTTTAATGGTGATAAAATTTGTTCCTATGAAACCTCTCATTTATCAGAAAATGCTATTAATTTTGTTACCAAATGTTTAATTAATGATTTATCAGAAAGAATTACTTTAGATGGAATGTTATATCATCCATGGATAAAAACTACTTTTGAGCATCAATAAAAATAGTTAATTTGTTTCAGACTAAACAATGGCTACCAAGGAAATATTGGAATTTATCTACCGATTAATTATTGCCATATTTTTTTTTCTAACAGTAAATTTATGTATGTTTGGTATTTTTTACACATATCATCCATGTACCTTTTCAACTGAACCTTCTGTCTGTTATAACATTACTAAAATAATTTAAAAAAATTTACTATTATGTTTCAGATACAAAAATGGGTACAAACATTTTACCTTCCTGGATATCCAAACCGAAGTGTTACAGTTCCAGATGTCTTGGTCTACTATGCGAAAAAGACATTGACCTTATTCCAAACATTGTCAATGAAGTTATTATCACAAATGATGCATCTTATAACTCTAATTTTATTATGCATGTAGATCATCATCTTTATTTTAACTCTACATACCGTATCTTAAACGAATATCTGTATTATAGTGAGATTGAAAATGTTATTAAAATCCCAATTGTTACTTCTCACTTTTATCAATTAAAAGCTGATGAAATATTATGTCATTTTCGTTTTGTACCACCTTGTCAAGCTTTGTGGCACATTCTAGGTAACTATTTTTTATTTTACTTTTTTAATTTAAGTGTACACATTTTTTTTAATTTAGAATTATATAAAACTGTAAAAAAATTTTACGTTTCAGAGACTCAAGAAGAATATTTTATGTCTGATTCGGAAGGAGAAGGAGAGGATGAAGAAGTAAAAAGAAAAAAGAAGAACAATGACAAAGAAAATGTAGAAGAACATAAAGAAGCAACTCTTATTCAGTTCTAAACAAAAAAATAAATTTTTTTCTAACTAATTTTTAAAAAACACGCTTTTTCAGAAAAAATAATGCCAGAAACTTTCTCAACTGACAGTCAAACTTGCCTGTTAAAATGTATAGTAATTCTTAATGATAAAGATATAACTTTAAATGCTTATGAACGAACAGAGCTTACAATATCTGATGTAAAAATAGACACATTTGATGCGATGCAACTGGTTTTTCAAGTAAAACACCATTTGAGAGATGCTATTAAATATTGGTGTGTTATTGACAATTTTATTTACACTCAAAATTCAGCCAAACCAATTACAATTACACTATTAGCCCAAGAAACGTGTATTATAAAAGCTAATGAACCGATCTGTCATGTTCAATTGTACTCTGTTCCGGAAGTCATTACCAATTTGAGAGGTAATAATTTTAATGTTTATTTAAATTATTAAAAATATAATATTATTTTAACAATTTTTTTTATTTACAGCATCACACGTTCACACTCTTCCCTATCCTGATAAAGAAAGAGAAACTACAACATCTATATTTGATCTTTAAAAACTATATCATGAAGAAACAAGTGAAGTTTAATTCTACAATAACAATACATTATGATCCTGAAGATTTAACGGATGACTTAAAAGAATATAGAAAAAGTGATGTTTTACAAAGGCAAATGGACGCTTTACGAATGAAAAATTTACTTTCACCAATTTTAACCCTAACACACCGCTCAAAAATATGGAAATCTTTGAACTTATCTGCTAATGATGTTCAATTGACCAATGATGTCAACACCAAATTAGAAGGTAATGTCCTTTTTTTTTAATTTTTTACAAATATAATAATATTCTAAACAAATTTTTTGGTTTCAGCATCACATCTTTCTTGATCCTGCTAAAGAAAAACTACAACCACAATAAAAAAGTGTCTACACCAACTATCGTTTTATTTGCCAGAAGATCCAGCAGAAAACAATTTTTATTTAAATGTGCTGTGATTGGAAAATTTATTGTCATCTATCTATTTTTGTTTTAAACTATAAAGGGTTTTAACCTAAAATATTAAATATTTCAGAAGTATTAAAATGAACAACCCTGTAGAAGTTTCTCAGTTTACTATTGACAGTGTAAATTTCAAAGACCATGAAGAAGCTCTTGATTTATTTTGGAACTATTTTATGCCCTGTGAACCACTGACTCGTCTGGTTGGATGCAACATTAAATCAGGATACAGAATTCACAACTTAGATCGGCTACTTATCCAAATGTTAAAATCTCCCAGTTGTTTAATAGCAAGAAGTGAAAAGGGTGACTTAGCTGGTGTTATCTTTTGCAATGTAATAATGAGAACAGAACACGCCAAACTTGAATCTCCAAGTAAAACGGAATATCTTCATTCTGGATGGCCTGAAGACTTTGTTTATATTTTACTATTATTAGATGAATTAAATTATTATCCTAAAGAATTAAGTAACAAAGAAGTAAATTGTTTACTTGATATTTTTGCTGTTGTTGTTAAACCAGAATTTCGGCGTCAAGGACTTGCATCTCAACTTATAGATCAAGCTGTAAATAGAGCAAAATTATTAAATATTCCTTTGGTGACTATTACTTGTACCTCATCTTTTACACAGCGCAGTTCTGTTAAATCGATGTTTACAATGGAAAAAATGTTATACTACAAAGATTGGTATTATGATGGACAAAAAGTTATTAAAGATGAAAATATTGACCCTGTTCACCCAGTTGCTATTTCTTATTTTAAACTTATATAAATACTATTTTTATGTGTGTATTTTAAATAGTGTATTTTTTTTCATATAAAATGAACTAAAGAATATGAAACATGAACTTCAGTCTGCTGCTAATTTCATTGCTCATCTACTTCGACTAAATAAGAAAAAAATAAGTGAACCACAACTGATCCGTTTTCGTGATTCTCTTATTGAATGTTTTCGTCTACGTTATCGAGACCATTGGTATCCAGAAAAACCAGAAAAAGGATCTGGTTACCGGACTATTCGAATAAATCCTAAAATAGATCCTTTAATACTTCAAGCTGGTAAAATGAGTAAATTAAAGGAAAAAACTCTACTAGAAAGACTACCTAATTCTTTAACTATATGGATTGATCCACAAGAAGTATGTTATCGATTTGGTGAAGACGCTCCTATTTGTGTTTTATACAATAAAAGTGATACAGAACCATGGAAACACAATACATTAATTAATAAAGAATATCAAAAAAATAAAAAAAAATGGATCAAGGATAAACTAAACAATGAGCCAGTGGAATATAAACTAAAAACAAAAAGATCTGTAAGCATTGAACAGTTATTAGCGTATACATCTTTGTAAATTCTATATATTGTATTTAACATTAAATGTAAATATATTTTTTCAGAAAGCAAAGAATTTTAAAAATGAGCAACTTTGATGTTCTTCGCGCTTCCTACAAGTTTATTAAAAACTCTCCTCTACAAGCCTATCTTCAACAAAAAAAAGCCGGAGAATATATTCAAGATACATTTACATTAGAAATGTTGTTAACTGTTTTAAAAGTTATTATTAGTGAAGAAATACTGTATGACATAAAAAATGTAGCTATAATTCTATGTGATTCAAAACTAGAAACAGCATTAAATATTAATGGACTTCATGTGAAAGATGTAAAAAAGTGTGTGCTTAAACAACTAATTTGTCTCACGCCTCCACAATCTCAAATTACCACTAAGAAAAGAAAAGAGTGTGAAGAAGTTGATTTTCCAAAAAATGTGAACAATAAAAAACTTAAAATTTCTAACACAGAATATTACACACTATCACCTTTATTTAGAGATGCATTATTATCTGTACCGTTTTTTCCCCATAATTTGCAAACTTTTACATACAATGAAATTTGCTCTTATTTAAGTCAATATATTACTTACAAAAAAGAACAGTTGTTAGATCCAAGAAATATATTTTTATGTGTTGTTAAAAATGATCCATTAGGAAAAGCATTTAATGTCAATGCATTTGATAGATGTCAAGTTGTAAGTTTGCTTCTCAAAAATATAATTCCCGTTATTTTTTTATAAAATAAAAATTTTAAATTTTGTTCAGTTTTATAAAATGTTATATTTAGATAATAAAGAAGAAAATGTTTTACAGATAAAACAATGACCAGCTGTGCTGTAGACAAAGTCATAGTACATCTATATCATGTACTCCTTGCCATTTTATGTGCTGGTGGAATTTGGTTAGGTTTGTGGTTAAGCAAAAACGTTTTTCCGTTTTATAAAAATATGTAATTCCAAAATAAAATATACAAAAAAATATTTAAATTTGTGTTTTTATTTCAGTTTTATAAAATGTTATATTCAGATGAAGAAGAAGAAAATAGTTGGACTCTCCCCGAAGATTGTGAAATTCTTCATGTTATCGTAATGGGTCAACCTAGTGACCTATTTTTATCATTTTACATTGTTAGTCCAGAATTACATACAAAATTTGAATGGAAACTATTTGAAGGCATACAATCATTGTGTACATTTGGAAAACCATTTAAAATCTTTATGGATTGTTGGTGCAATGGTATGCACCCTCTAAACAAATACAAAGTGAGCTTGGATCATTTGTTTCCTAAAGGTCATTATCTTATAAAATATATCTACAAAGAAATACCTTTTCAAGATGTCGCTCCACCCCCAACTCTTTCTACTTTTGCTGCAATTGCAGTACGTACAAATTTACTTACAGACATGGCTCCTCCAGGAATTATCAATCTTTTGGGGGCTCACCGACACATTGTTATCAGTACTCCTAACACTACTCCTACATGCAATCTGTTAACCTGTGCTTATCAAAAAACAATTCAAAACCTTAAACATAAACTTTCAATGAATGGATTGTGATTTTTTAAAAATGTGTAATTATTATTTATAAACAAACTATTATAAA
>JBKCEW010000031.1:0-19418 GCA_046304235.1 Crocinitomicaceae bacterium
TTTACCTAATCCTTCCAATCGTTTAATTTCACCGGTTTGATGGTTAATGAGATACAAATGATGGTCTAATCCATTCGTAAGCCATATATAGTTTGCTTTAACGTGTGAATTGTATTGTGCGGCTTGGTGTAGTACTTTGTCATTTACCGGAACCTCTGGTGCTTTACATTCAACTAATAATAAAACCGATTTATCAGCACCAAAAACAATCACGTCAGAACGACGTTTTAGTTTGTTGATTTTCATACCCACCTCTGTATTCATCATTCCGATAGGAACTTCTGAATGAGTTAATAAAAAATGGATTACATGTTGACGTACCCATTCCTCCGGAGTAAGTAACAATTTTTTTTTACGTACATGACAATGAACATAAATTGTTTCTCCGCTTTTCGTTAATTTCAAGGGAGCTATCGGCAGATTTAAACGTTTCATTACCATAGCGCAAAGATAATGTTTAATGATTGATTATGAATTGTAAATACCAAAACTAATAAGTATTATCAATGCCCAATGCCCAATGCCTTTTGCCTTTTGCCTAAAAACACTATCTTTGAATTATGGATTTCAAGTCGCTTCAGCAGCAAATTAAAAACAAGGATTTTAAACCTATATATCTATTGCAGGGAGAGGAGCCTTTGTTTATTGATCAGTTGTCGAAATTGATACATGACAATGTGTTGGAGGATCACGAACGAGATTTTAATGAAACGATTGTATACGGTAAAGATGCCGATGTTCGAACAGTGGTACTAGATGCAAAAGGCTTTCCGATGATGGCTGAACGTCGTTTTGTGATGGTTCGTGAAGCTCAAGAGATGAAAGATATAGACTTACTCGAAAGTTATCTTGAAAATCCTAATCCTTCTACGGTTCTAGTATTAGCTCACAAGTATAAAAAAGTTGATTCTAGAAAAAAAGTCGCTAAACTTTTTTCAAAAGCAGGAGTTGTTTTTACTTCCGATAAAATAAAAGAATATCAATTAGTTGATTGGATTACAAAGTATGTAGCAACTGTTAATTTTCAGATTTCTAGTAAGGCTGCATTTTTGTTGGCAGAAAATATTGGAAACGACCTTTCAAGAATTGCTGGTGAAATTGAAAAACTTTCGATTATTTTAGAAAAAGGAACAACAATCAATGAAATTCATATTGAGGAAAACATTGGTATTTCGAAAGATTACAATATGTTTGAATTAAGCAGTGCAGTTCAGAATAACGATTATTTGAAGGCTATGAAAATCATTACGTACTTCAAACATAATCCTAAATCGGGTCCCTTAGTTGTTATCATTGGTTCATTATATAATTTGTACAGTCAATTAATGAAAGTACATTTTTTGGCGGATAAGTCTCCTCAAAGCGTTGCTTCTTCATTGCGAGTACATCCTTTTGTTGCAGGTGAGCTCGTTAAGGCTGCTAAGATTTGTAATCCTAAAACAATTGCTCGAAATATCAATTATTTATACCAATATGATTTGAAATCAAAGGGTATAGGTGATTCACATTCTGAAGATGCCGAATTAATGACAGAATTGGTTTACAAATTATTGCATTGATATATGCACGCATTTTATATCCCTACATTATTACCGACGATTAAACAGCTTTTTTTAAGTGAAGAAGAGTCAAAACATGCTTGTCGTGTAATGCGACTAACTATTGGTGATCTTATTGAATTGTTAGATGGAAAAGGTGGTCGGTATGAAGCTAAAATTATTTCCGATCACCCAAAAAAGTGTGAGGTCGAAGTAGTGAGTTATACAAAAGAGGTTGAACAACCATTTGATATTCATATTGCTATATCGCCAACAAAAAATATGGATCGGATTGAATGGTTTATAGAAAAAGCAACAGAACTTGGGTTAACAAAAATTTCGTTTATCCAAACAGAACGTAGCGAACGTAAATTAATGAAAACCGATCGGATTGAAAAAATTGCTATCGCAGCTATGAAACAATCGCAAAGAACGTATTTACCTCTTATAGAAGAACTAAAACCTTTTAAAACCTTTGTGCAACAATATCCCGCTGGCGGTATTGCTCATTGTGAAGAGTTTTCAGCTCAAAATATATCGACAGTAGCAATTGCTACAAATTTCCCTATTTTAATTGGCCCAGAGGGAGATTTTACAACAAACGAGGTTGAACTAGCATTAAAATCTGGTTATAGACAAATTAATTTAGGTAAAACACGATTACGTACGGAAACAGCTGGGATTTACGCAGTAACTTTGTTAAAAAGTAAATTTGAATGAAAAAGGTAGTAGTATTTATTTTCTTGTTTTTCAATTTTTTAATTTATGGTCAATCCTCTTTTCGATTGGCTGTATTAAAATATAATGGAGGAGGAGATTATTATGCAAACCCTTCATCTTTGCCTAATTTAATTAAGTTTTGTAATAAGAATTTAAATACATCTATCAATCCGGATGTACCTTACGTAGAAGCGGGTAACAGGGATATACTACAATATCCTTTTGTACATATGACAGGACACGGTAATGTGGTTTTTTCAGCACAAGAATTGGATAATATTCGTACTTACCTGATGGCTGGAGGTTTTTTACACATTGATGATAATTATGGTATGGACGCTTATATTAGACCACAAATTAAAAAGCTATTTCCAGATAATGATTTAGTTGAGATTCCAATTACACACCCAATTTTTCATCAAAAATTTGAATTTAAACATTTACCTAAAATTCACGAGCATGATAATAAACCACCTAAAGCATTTGGGGTTTTCGTTGAAGGTAAATTGGTACTTTTGTATACCTATGAAACCGATTTAGGTGATGGATGGGAAAATCAAGCAGTTCACAACGATCCAAATGACAAACGTGTGCAAGCGTTGCAAATGGGGGCAAACATATTAATGTACGTATTTTCAAGATAAAATGAAAACAGGAAGAAAACCAGGTTCAGAACGCATATCGACTTTTAAAGTAACTAAAGAGGGTACCTTATTCGATTTTTTACAACAAGTATTTAAAGAAAAAAGTAAAACTTCTATCAAACAAATTTTAGCTAATAAACTTGTTCAAGTTGATAATCTATATCAAACGCATGTTTCATTTGCTTTAAAACCTGGAAATAGTATAGTTGTCGGAAAGAAGGAAATGAAACAGGCAAAAATCCCATTTAGTTTGAATATCCTATTTGAAGACGATTATTTAATAGCTGTTTTAAAACCAGAAGGGTTGTTGTGTAATGCTACTGAAAAAGAAAAACTACGAACACTTTCTACTTATGTCACTGCTCAATTTAAAGCAAAAAATCCAGGCAAATTATTGTATTTAGTAAATCGTTTGGATAGAGATACTTCTGGAATTGTGATTTTCGCTAAATCGATGGATGTAAAAACACTTATGGCAAATGCATGGGGAGAAACAATGAAAAACTCTTCCTATTTAGCAATTGTAGAAGGGATAGTTAAACCAAAAGATGGGGAAATCACTTCTTATTTACGTGAAAGTAAAGCAATGAAAGTACATGCGTCAAAAAATCAAACGTATGGTAGTGAGTCAATAACAGAGTATGTTACTATTGCTAATCGAAAAAACTCATCTATGTTAGAAGTAGCACAAAAAACGAATGTGAAGAATCAAATTCGTGTACAACTACAAGAAATTGGTCACCCAATAGTTGGAGATAAAAAATATGGAGCTAAAACAAATCCAATCAATCGTTTAGGTTTACATTTTTATCGTGTAGAATTTATGCACCCAATTACAAAGAAAGTTGTGGTAATTAAATCAAAAGCACCGAAAGGATTTAGTAATTATGAGTTATAATTGAATATTAATCATTAAACATTCATAATTCAACATTTTTTATAGGTCTTCAGGAATTACAGCTTCTTTATAGCTTTTAGCCTTTGGCTTTAGTTTGTCTATAAATACGACTTTATATTTTTCTCCATCTTCAGTAAGAATAAGTTCTGAAATTCCATTCATAATGACTGGTGCAGAATTTTTCTCATTGGTGTATTTTTTATCGAGTAATGAGTAGGTACTATCTTCTAATTCTATAAAAATTGAAGTAATTGTTCCATTTTCAACCCTTGTTTTACCGTTGAAGCAACTATTACCAGTCGGAGATAATTGAACAATTATTACATTTTTATGTATGGCATCTTCTACTGTGTAACTGCCCCTTGCGTTAAATGAATGTTCTAGTTTTTTTAGACAGTCTGCTTCTTGTGAAAAGAATGAGGTACTTATTAATATTGAAATTGTAAGAAGTAATGAATTATGTATACTATTCACTTTGTGAAATAATTAAATTTTAAAAAAAATACTTTTTATTCAAAGATAGTAAGTTTAAGTAAAATCAGAATAATTGATTATAAATATTTAACTTTATCTCACATAAGAATTAATTCAAATTAATTATGGGGGTTGCATCTCATTTTATTGAAGCTGGAAAGGTTTTAGTTCAGTTTTCAACGGAAGAAAACTTTAGTAAAATAGAATCAGCAGGTACTATTTTAGTTGAAGCTGTAAATAACGGAAAGAAAATATACGCTTGCGGTAATGGAGGGTCAATGTGTGATGCCATGCATTTTGCCGAAGAGCTAACAGGTAGATATAGAGGAAATCGAAAAGCTATACCCGCAATGGCTATCGCAGATCAAAGTCATATTTCTTGTGTATCAAATGATTATGGATACGAGTTTGTTTTTTCAAGATTTTTGGAAGCATTTGGTGATGCTGGAGATGTTTTATTAGCAATTTCAACTTCTGGTAATTCATTGAATGTTTTAAATGCAATTGATGTTGCCCGTTCTAAAGGAGTGAAAGTAATTGGATTAACCGGTAAAGATGGTGGTAAAATGAAAGAATTGTGTGATGTAGAAATTCGAGCACCATATTCAGTATTTGCTGATAGAGCTCAAGAAATACATATTAAAGTAATTCATTCATTAATCGATTATATTGAAAAAAATATTGATTAACGTTTTTTCTTTTTTGGAGTTAAAGGAAGTTTTTTAATTTCCTTTTTTTGTTTTTCTTCTTGATAAAAAAAATCCTTTCTGTTTTTTGGTCTTAGTAATGGTTTCCATGTGAAGTTTGCTACAAATTGTTCATCTGCATTTAGTTTATCTATGGGGTACATTAATCCATCTGCTTGATCTATATAGGTGACTTTTTTGAACTCTCCGCTATCTAAATATACCTTGATACTACTAGCATATAGTCTAACCATACCTTTTCTTGTAACTTCAATAATACTATCAGAGTTTTTAGTTTCTTCTGGAAAATAAATTGTTTGAGCATTTCCATCTACATCTATTTTTTTTAGGTCATTATTTTCGTCAAAATATGCGAACATATTTTTACCACCAATTTGATTATAGTATTTGCCACTATCAACTTCAGTAATAGTTAGCGCTTTATTTAGTATTTCAGCACGCTCCAACAAACTGTCCTCCATTAAAAGATGAATTATTGTACCACTGATTTGCGCATTTTTATTCCATAAATAGGGAGATTTGAATAAGGTCAATTTTTTATCTTTTTTTGAATAATATAGGCTATCACTAATTCCTTGTAGATTATGACTAAAAATTTTCCCATTATGATAACCTATTACGTGATCGATTTGGTCTAAAGAGTCGTGAAATAGAAAAAGAGTATCCGCTTTTACAAATAAAGTATCTTTTTTTTGTTTGTAACTTATATATGGATTTTTTGTAAGGTAGCTGCGTTTTTCTTTTTTTGAATAGAATAATTTGTTTCCCTCAAAAGCGATTCCTTTGTCAGAATCTTCATATCGAATATGCCCATATGCACCTGATAAGCCTTTTTTATCGAATGTGTAAAGTGTATCAGCAGCTAAAGTTTTTAACGGTTTAGTAATTACTGCATTTTGATGTATGAAACATTCTTCTGTTTCGGTATTCATCCAACCTCTTTCACAGTAAATTTTAGTATCAATCTCTTGCTGAATATTTGTTGGACTATAAAAATTAATTCTTTTCGAACCATAATGAAAACAAATGGTATCTGTTTTCATTTTAATTGTCTTACTCTTGTAATCTACTGATTTACTTAATGAAATATTTTTGGATTTAGGATAAAAATATCCGTGTAAACTTGAAATTTCCTCTTTTCTTTTTGTATTCTCTATTCGGCCACCATATAAATAAGTGGCAACATCTCTTTTAGAATCAAATGATAATGTGTCGGTTGAAATTTTAAATTCACGATCTCTGACTCTCACGTGTCCCCACAATTTACCAATTTGTTCCTTTCCATTATAATGCATTGAATCACAATATAAGTTTAAAGTAT
Organism: Crocinitomicaceae bacterium; assembly: GCA_046304235.1. GTDB lineage: Bacteria > Bacteroidota > Bacteroidia > Flavobacteriales_D > Crocinitomicaceae > CANHVK01. The sequence goes on from JBKCEW010000031.1 coordinate 6,303, forward strand.
CATGTTTCGATAGATGAACGTTTCCATATAGTTTTAATATATCATTCTCTTTAAAATAAGAGGCAGAATCACAATAGATTTCATTTTTTTGATAAATCAGGTGTATATTACCGATAAGTTTGTGTTCACCTGTTTTTCTATTGAATGTTAGTTTATCAGCCCCTGGTTTTAATTCCATTAAATCTTGTGCAAATAAAGAATTGCCAAACATAAAAACAGCGCTCATTAAAAGCGCTGTATGAATAATATGTAATATAGGTTTACTCAATTATTTTTTATTTAAATGAGTTTGTTTTCTATCTGGACCAACTGAAACAGTTGTAATAGGCACTTCTAATACATTCTCTAGGTAAGAGATATAATCCTTTAAAGCTTGTGGAGCATTGTTAATTGAATCAATTTGTGTTAAATCGCAATTCCAACCTTTTAATTCGATGTAAATTGGTTCAATTTCTAGTCCGTCAATGTCAAAAGGTAAATAATCAACTATTTCTCCATTTATCTTATAATGTGTACATACCTTGATTGTTTCAAAGATACCTAATACATCAGCTTTCATCATAGCAAGTTCAGTCACACCATTAATCATAATGGCATACTTCAATGCTGGTAAATCAATCCAACCACATCGTCTCGGTCTTCCTGTTGTAGATCCAAATTCATTTCCTTCTTTTCTGATTTTTTCACCATCTTCACAATGTAATTCAGTTGGAAATGGACCACTTCCAACACGTGTGCAGTATGCTTTGAAAATTCCGATAACAGATCCTATTTTAGTTGGTGCAATTCCAAGTCCAGTACAAGTTCCAGCGGTTACAGTATTTGATGAAGTTACATATGGATATGTACCGAAATCAATATCAAGCATGGTTCCTTGTGCACCTTCCGCAAGTATTTTCGAACCATTTTTTAAGGCTGTGTTTAAAAATTGTTCACTATCGATACAAGTGAAAGATTTAATTAATTCTATTCCTTCAAAGAAAGATTTTTCCATTTCAGCAAGACCGTATTCAAAGCCTTCATGGTGTTTTAAAATACCTTCATGTTTCTCAACCAAAAGTTTGTACTTTTCTTGAAAATTAGGTGAAAAAATATCTCCAACTCGTAATCCATTTCTTCCTGTCTTGTCCATATAAGTTGGGCCAATCCCTTTTAAAGTTGATCCGATTTTATTTGAACCTTTTGCAGCTTCTGAGGCAGTATCAATTAATCTATGAGTTGGTAAGATTAAATGCGCTTTTTTAGAAATAAGTAGATTTTTACGTATGTCCAAACTAAAAGGTGCTAGTTTTTCAATTTCTTTTTGAAAAACTACAGGGTCTATTACAACACCATTACCAATAATATTAGTTACTTCGCTGTGAAATATTCCAGATGGAATTGTATGAAGTACATGTTTTATTCCTTCAAACTCTAGTGTATGACCAGCATTTGGCCCGCCTTGAAAACGAGCTATAATGTCATATTTAGGGGTTAATACATCAACAATTTTACCTTTACCTTCATCTCCCCATTGAAGACCTAATAATACGTCAACCTTCATGCTATTTACTGTTTATCGTTTCGTCTATATTATCATCAGACGAAATCGTGAATATTTCATTTAATTTAGATATTTGAAATAATTTAGCAACACTTGGTTGTAAGTTATTCAATACCAACTTTTTTTCTTTATTTCTTGTTCTAGTCAATGCTCTTACAAAAAAGTTTAAACCAGTACTTGTGATGTGAGTTAACTTGTTTAAGTTGAAAACAATAGTTTTTTCTACACCGTCTATTCTTTCCTGTAATTGTTCAATTAATGTAGTGGTATCTATATCAGAAACTATTTTACCTTCCAATCGAAAGACAACTGTTTCACCAACTATTTCTTCAGAAAAATGTAAATTCATAAAAATTAAGAATTAGCAGGTTTTTTCTTTTCTCCATAAAAGTAAAGAGAATGGTGATGAATGTTAACGCCAAAAACTTCTTCAATGGTAGATTTAATATGTTGAATACGAGGATCACAAAACTCAATTACCTCCCCAGAGTCTGTTAGAATTACATGATCATGTTGTTTAGAACCGTGAGATTTTTCGAATTGTGCAATGTTTTTGCCGAATTGATGCTTCCTTACTAAGTTGCATGCTAATAATAGTTCAATCGTATTATACAATGTAGCTCTAGAAACACGGTAATTCTGATTTTTCATCTTATTGTACAAAGATTCAATATCAAAATGACCTGGATAAGCATAAATTTCAGAAAGAATTGCAAAACGTTCAGGTGTTTTACGATGACTATGCTGTTCTAAATAAGCTGAAAATATGTTTCTTACAGTATCTTGTAAATCTTCTTGTACCATCTTATTCTTAAAAGGCAAAAATAATATTTTTTTTAGACCTCACTTTTTTATATATATAATTCTTTATTAACAGGTGTTGAAAAGTGATTAATCTTTTGCATGAATTAGTTCGCTATCTTCAAAATCCCAACGTTCAATTCGTTCAACACCATCAATTTGCTCAAATTGCTTTGTTAATGCATCTAAATGTTCAGTATCGTAAACCATTACTTTTATTAATCCTTCAAAGATACCGTCATTGGCTTCAAAGGATATTGATTTCATATCAACGTTCAATTGTTTTGAAATGATTTCTGTTATTCTATTAACGATTCCTACACCATCAATACCTAAAAGTCTTAATGATGCTAAATGTACAACTAAGTCTGTGTTTGTCCATGTTGCTTTAATACATCTAAATGCCATTTTAGAGTTCATATGTTCAGCATTCGGACAGTTATTTCTATGAATTTTGATTTCATTATTGTTTGCCAAATAACCAAAAATTGGATCCCCAGGAATAGGATTACAACATTTTGCTAATTTGTAAACATGATCTTTGTATTGGTCATCAAATTCAATAGTTCTTTTATGATAATCGTTTCCTTCTGTATTTTTAACAAAATGTTTAGAGGAAAGTAGTTTTTTGTCGATTATCAAATTTCCATCCTGATCATCTAATTCACGCAGTTTATTTAAATCAATTTTTACTTTTGCTATGCGAATATATAGGTCTGTTAATGAACTAGCCCCAAAATACTTTTCAATTAGATGAATATTTTCTTTTGTATTATTTAGATTGAATTGTTTTAATTTTCTTTCTAGAATTTCTTTTCCATCTAGAGCTATTGCTTTTTTCTGCTCATTTAATGCGCCGCGAATTTTTTGTTTAGCCCTAGCTGAATAAACAAAATCTAACCATTCTTCAGTTGGCTTTTGTTTTTCAGATGTAATTATCTCAACTTGATCTCCATTGTGTAATTGATAACTTAAAGGAACTAATTGAGTATTTACTTTTGCACCAATACACTTGTTTCCAATTCCTGTATGAATGTCATAAGCAAAATCTAGAATAGTGGCACCCACAGGTAGTACTCTTAATTGTCCTTTTGGAGTAAATACATAGATTTCATCAGAGAATAAATTCATTTTGAATTCATTCACAAAATCCATTGCAGTTAAGTTGTGATTCTCCATCAAATCTCGAATCTCTGCGATCCAACGATCAAATTTGGAAGCTTCTGATTCACCTGCATTTTCTTTGTATTTATAATGTGCTGCTAATCCTTTTTCAGCTATTTCATCCATTCTTTTAGAACGAATTTGTACTTCAACCCATTTTCCTTGGTTTGACATAACTGTTGTATGTAACGACTCGTACCCATTTGCTCTAGGTGTTGAAATCCAGTCTCTAAGTCTTTCTGGACTTGGTTGATAAAAGTCGGTAACAATACTATAAATTCTCCAACAATCAGGTTTTTCTAATTCTACAGGAGTATCAACAATAATTCGAACAGCAAACAAATCATATACTTCTTCAAATGGAACGCTTTTAGTTTGCATTTTTCTCCAAATAGAAGAAATAGATTTTGTTCTTGCTTTTACATCAAAGACATATCCTTCATGATTTAAGGCTTCTTTTATTGGTTCAACAAAAGTTTTAATAAATCTATTTCTAGATTCTTTTGTTGATTTCAATTTACTTTCAATCATGTGATAGTTTTCAGGATCTGAATGTAAAAACCCTAAATCTTCTAATTCACTTTTAATCGAATGTAAACCAAGTCTGTGTGCTAATGGTGCATATAAAAATTTTGTTTCGGATGCAATTTTTAAACGTTTGTCTGCACGCATACTTCCAAGGGTACGCATGTTGTGAAGACGGTCTGCTAATTTGATTAAAACAACACGAATGTCATCAGAAATCGTTAAAATCATTTTACGGAAGTTTTCCGCTTGTATAGAAGAATTTTCATCGAATATTTCTGGGATTTTGGTTAACCCATCAATTATTCTTCTAGACTTTTCACCAAATAACTCTTCAATGTCTTCTAACGTAATGTAAGTATCCTCTACAGTATCATGAAGTAACGCACACGTAATACTTGTTGCGCCTAATCCCATTTCTTCTGAAACAATACGCGCTACAGCAATCGGATGATAAATATAAGGTTCACCTGACTTACGTCGCATATCTTTGTGTGCTTCAACCGCCACGTCAAAAGCCTTACGAACCATTTTTTGGTCCTCTTTTGATAAGTTGTTAGCATTTTTTAGTAACGCTTTGAAAGCGTTTAATATCTCTTTTCTTTCTTTTTCTAAATCAATTCCTTCCGGTACGTTTGACATAGTTTTGTGTTTTAATTAAAGTTAATTTGTTATTTAAGGTAACAAATAATTTTCAAATTCGGTGTAAATAAAAAATGTCCTCCCAGAAGAAAGGACATTCCAAAAATAGTGTTTTTAATTATTTTGCAGGTAAAACTTTTGCTTTAACTTCTCCAAAACCAATACGAACCCCTTCGTTCTTACAGTAACCTCTCATGATTACAGTGTCATTGTCTAAAATGAATTTACGTTCTGTACCATCATTCATTTGTAAAGGTTTTGTGCCTTTCCATGCTAATTCAAGCATCGAACCATATGAGTTTGGTGTTGGGCCTGAAATTGTGCCTGAACCCATTAAGTCACCACAACGAACATTACAACCATTAACGGTATGATGAGCTAATTGTTGAGCCATGTTCCAGTACATATATTTTAAATTTGACTCACAAATTAAATTTTCTGTACCGTTTTCAGGTTGGATTAATACCTCAAGATTAATGTCATAACTTTTATCTCCAGTAAATTCTAAATAAGACAATACTTTAGGGTCTTGTTCAGGTCCTGAAACTTTGTAAGGTTGAAGCGCATCTAATGTTACTACCCATGCTGAAATACTTGAAGCGAAATTTTTTGCTAAAAATGGACCTAGTGGAACATATTCCCACGTTTGAATATCTCTAGCCGACCAATCATTAAATAATACAACCCCGAATATAAAATCTTCTGCTTCGTCTGGTGTAATTGAATCTCCTAAAGGTTTCCCTTCATAAGTAATGAAAGCTGTCTCTAATTCAAAATCTAAATTTCTACAAGGTGCATAAATTGGATTTTCATTTGGATCTGGTTTGATTTGTCCTTTTGGTCTATGTATATCTACTCCAGACAAAATTACAGAACTTGCTCTTCCATGATATCCTACAGGTATCCATAGCCAATTAGGCAATAAAGCGTTATTAGGATCTCTGAACATGGTACCAACGTTTGTTGCATGCTCACGGCTTGAATAGAAATCAGTATAATCACCAATTTTCACAGGCATTTGCATGATGACACTTTTGTTTGGTATCAACACTTGTTCTGCATGGTGTTTGTTTTGTTGTAGTTCTTGATTGTTAGCATCTAACAAATTTGAAATGCGATTTCTTAAATCCCTTGTAGCTAACTTACCTTTTTTCATTAAATGATTCAAACAGTCAGTGTCGAAATCTTCTAATGTAAAATGAAGGTCATCTAAATAACCTAAAACATGTAACGTTTTAAGATCTAACACATGGTCACCAATTCTAACTCCCACTCTTGAAGTAAGTGATGATGTTTTAAAAACACCAAATGGTAAGTTTTGAATTGGAAAGTCTGAACCTGCGGGAATATTTACCCAAGTTGTTAAAGCAGGATTATTTGCAGCGATTGTTGCCATATCAAGAATATTAATTAATTATTCGAATTTTGCTCGACAAATATAACCAATAAACTTTCTTTGAATTATTTCTCTTCAAAAAATATACGCTTATTTAGTGAGTTTTGTCAAGCAAATTAAAAGATTTATTTTTGATTCCAAAGAGTAAGTTATGAAAATCGATTTTAGAAGTGATACAGTTACAAAACCATCCAAAGAAATGCTTGATTTTATGTTTCAAGCTGAAGTTGGAGATGATGTATATGGTGAAGACCCAACCGTTTTTGCTCTTGAAAAATTTGCAAGTGAATATTTTGGGAAAGAAGCAGCTTTGTTTTGTACTTCAGGAACTCAATCTAATCAAATCGGACTTCAACTTAATCTAAGACCAGGCGGTGAAGTGATATGCCATGCTGATAGCCATATTTATAGATATGAGGGAGGAGGTATTGCTAAAAATTCAGGTGCTTCGGTAAAGTTATTAGATGGTAATTACGGTAGGTTAAATGTGAACCAAGTTAAAAGTGCGATAAATCCAGATGATATTCATTTACCTTTAACACAATTAGTAAGTCTAGAGGATACAGCAAATAAGGGGGGAGGTGCTGTTTATGAATTTAATGACATCAAAGAGATATCAAGTTTTTGTAAGTCTGTTAATTTGCCTGTTCATTTGGATGGCGCAAGAATGATGAATGCATTAATTGTTAATAATGTATCACCCAAAAAATATGCTAGTCAATTTGATACAATTTCACTTTGTTTATCTAAAGGGTTAGGTGCTCCTATCGGTTCTTTGTTAATTGGTACAAAAGATCATATCAAACAAGCAAGAAGAATAAGAAAGTCTATGGGGGGCGGAATGAGACAAGCAGGTTATATTGCTGCTGCTGGTTTGTATGCACTTCAAAATAATGTTGCGCGATTAAAAGATGATCACCTCAAAGCATCTTATTTAGGGGAGTCAATTAAAACATTTTCATGGATTAAAGAAATATACCCTATTCAAACAAATATTGTAATTGTTGAATTACACAAACCTTCCCAACAAACTGAAATAATTCAACTATTGAAAGAAAATCTAATATTATGTAATGCATTTGGACCTACCGCAATAAGGTTTGTTACACATTTGGATGTTTCTGATAATCAGATACAAATTGCTGTTGATGTTTTAAAATCATTACGTATAGGTTAAATTTTTAGATAAATTAAGGCTCTATAAAAGTATTTTTTAGAAATCTCCTTATTTCACACTATCTTTGCAACTTAATTTTAATTATTATTTATGACCTTTAGCGAACTAGGGCTTAGGGAAGAGGTGCTTCAGTCGATAAACGATTTGGGGTTCGAAGCACCAACACCTATCCAACAGTCGGCAATTCCACACTTATTAAAAAGTGATAGCGATTTAGTTGGTTTAGCTCAAACAGGAACGGGAAAAACGGCAGCATTCGGCTTGCCATTAGTAAACAACATTCAAGATCAGTACGATTTAACACAAGGATTGGTAATTTGTCCAACAAGAGAATTGTGTCTTCAAATTTCAAAAGATCTTGAAAATTATGCGAAATACGATCGTAAAACTGCTGTTGTTGCAGTGTATGGTGGTACCGACATCCGTCGACAAATTACACAAATCAAACAAGGAGCAACGATTATCGTAGCTACTCCAGGTCGTTTGGTGGATTTGATTCAAAGACGAGCTGTAAAGCTTCAAGATGTACGTTTTGTTGTGCTTGATGAAGCAGATGAAATGTTAAACATGGGATTTAAAGAGGATATTGACTCTATTTTAGATCAAACTCCTGACGAAAAAAACGTATGGTTATTCTCTGCAACAATGCCAAAAGAAGTGGCTGACATTGCAAAAAATTATATGACGAATCCATTAGAAGTTTCTATTGGACACAAAAATCAAGGGAATGTAAACATTGAGCACATTTATTACACGGTTCGTGAAAAAGATAGATATGCTGCTTTGAAACGTTTGATTGATGTAAATCCTGAAATTTTTGGATTAGTTTTCTGTCGTACAAGGCATGAAACACAACATGTTGCAGAAAATTTAAGTAAAGACGGTTATAACGCAGAGCCATTGCATGGTGATCTTTCTCAAGCTCAACGTGATAATGTAATGAAACGTTTTAGAGAGCGTACAGTTCAGTTGTTAGTTGCTACTGACGTTGCTGCTCGTGGTATTGATGTTGATAACATTACACACGTAATTAATTATCAGTTACCTGACGATATTGAAAATTACACACACAGAAGCGGTAGAACTGCTCGTGCTGGTAAAAAAGGTGAGTCGTTAGTTTTAATTAACTTAAAAGAACACTACAAAATCAAAGCGATTGAACGTCAGATGCGTACCAATTTTACACTTGGTGTTGTACCAAGTGCAAATGAAATTTGTGCAATTCAATTAGCTAGTTTGATTAACAAAGTGAAAGATACTGAAGTTAAAGAAAAAGATATTGAAGAGTTCTTGCCTAAGATTATGAGCGATTTTGAACACCTTTCTAAAGAAGAAGTGATCAAAAAGTTTATATCTGTTGAATTTAATCGATTTGTTGAATATTACAGCAAAGCCCAAGATTTAAATGTTTCTGAATCTAGAGATAGACGAGATCGTGGAGAGAGAAGTGAAAGAGGGGATAGAGATAGAGGAGAAAGAGGTGGAGAAAGAAGAGAACGTTTTGATAGAGATGATAGCAATAGAACTCGTTTCTTTGTTAGTTTAGGTAAAAGAGATGGTTTAAATCCTGGTGGTTTATTGCGTTTAATTTGTGATGAAGCAGGTTTAACTTCTTCAAGTGTAGGTAAAATTGATGTAATGCCTTCTTTTAGTTTCTTTGAAGCAGATAATAGCCATACAGAAGCGATTTTGAAAGCTGTAAATGGTGCTAATTACGAAGGAAACAGAGTTTCAGTTGAAATCACTAAGAAAAAAGCAGAGAGAAGAAGCGGTGGAGGTGACAGAGATAGAGGATTCAGTGGAAGTAGAGATAGAAATGATAGAGGAGGAGAAAGAAGCGGAGGTTCTCGTTTTGACGACCGCAAAAGAGATGGAGGAGGATTTGGATCAAGAAATGGTGGTGATAGAGACCGTGAAAGAGGTTCTAGCAGACCAAGAAGTAGAAATTCATACGGTAGAAATAATTAATTAAAAAATGGAAATTAGGAATATCGCAATTATTGCACACGTTGACCACGGTAAGACAACCTTGGTAGATAGAATGATTGAAGCAGGAACAGATGCTCAAAAACACGAAAAACCAAAAGGAGAGTTATTTATGGATAACAACGATTTGGAACGTGAAAGAGGGATTACTATCGTTTCTAAAAATGTTTCTGTTTTATATAAAGGAACAAAAATTAACATTATTGACACTCCTGGTCACGCCGATTTTGGTGGTGAGGTTGAGCGTGTATTAAACATGGCTGATGGAGTTTGTTTGCTAGTGGATGCTTTTGAAGGTCCAATGCCACAAACTCGTTTCGTTTTAGGTAAAGCTCTTGCTTTAGGTTTAAAACCTTTGTTAGTTATTAATAAAGTAGACAAAGAAAACTGTACGCCGGAAGAAGTGTATGAAAAAGTGTTCGACTTGATGTTTGAATTAGATGCAAACGACAGTCAGTTAGATTTCGCAACAGTTTATGGTTCTGCTAAAAACGGTTGGATGTCTGATGATTGGAAAAAACCTACTGATTCTATTACACCGTTATTAGATAAAATTTTAGATTATTTCCCACCAAGAAAAATCGAAGAAGGTAATACTCAAATGTTGATTACTTCGTTGGATTTTTCAACATTCGTTGGTCGTATTGCCATCGGTCGTTTAAATAGAGGGGAATTGAAAGAAGGTCAAAATATTATTTTAGCAAAAAGAGATGGGACGCAACAAAAACATAAAATCAAAGAGATGTTTGTGTTTGAAGGGATTGAAAGAGTTAAAGTTGCTGAAATTCAAGCAGGAGATATTTGTGCGTTAACAGGTATTGATGGTTTTGAGATTGGTGATGTAATTTGTGATTTTGAAAATCCTGAGCCATTACAATCAATTTCAATTGATGAGCCAACAATGAATATGTTGTTCTCAATTAATGATTCTCCATTCTTTGGGAAAGAAGGTAAAAAAGTAACTTCAAGACACATTCAAGAGCGTTTAACTAAAGAGTTAGAAAAAAACTTGGCAATGCGTGTATATACCACGGATAAAGCTGATAAATGGTTAGTTGCTGGTCGTGGTGTGTTGCATTTATCTGTGTTGATCGAAACGATGCGTCGTGAAGGGTATGAGTTACAAGTAGGTCAGCCACAGGTAATTATCAAAGAAATTGATGGAGTTAAGTGTGAGCCAGTTGAAGAATTGACTATTGATTTACCGGAGGAGTTTAGTGGTACTGCTGTTGAAGCTGTAACAAAGAGAAAAGGGGAGATGACTAATATGGAACCGAAAGGAACTCGTATGACGATCCAATTCCAAATTCCTTCAAGAGGTATTATTGGTTTGAGAAATTACTTATTAACTCAAACTGCTGGAGAAGCGATTATGAATCACCGTTTCTTAGAATATCAACCATATAAAGGAGAAATTCCTGGACGTCAAAATGGTTCGTTGATTTCTATGGAACAAGGAGTTTCAATTCCTTTCTCTATTAATAACTTACAAGAAAGAGGTAGATTCTTCATTCATCCGAATGAGAATATTTACGAAGGACAAGTGATTGGTGAAAATTCAAGAGCTGGCGACATGGTTGTTAATGTTACTAAAACAAAAAAAATGACAAACATGCGTTCTTCTGGAAATGATGATAAAGTAAAACTTATACCACCAGTGAAATTTAGTTTAGAAGAATGTCTAGAGTATATTCAAGGTGATGAATATGTTGAGGTAACACCTGAAAATTTGCGAATTCGTAAAATTTTATTGAAAGAAACAGAGCGTAAAAGATCTGGTAAATAAAATAATATTTTAATTACTTAATAAGGTGCTACTTTTTTAGGTAGCACCTTTTTTTTGGTGGATAACTTATTAAAGATTTTTTTTGTTTACTGTTTATTTCGTTTTACTTTTATGAAAACCGTAAAGGGTATTCTATGTTTGAAAATGAAGATGAGCATTTTTTCGATGAAAGTTTCAACGAAGATTTAGTTAGATTTGAAAATTCCCTTAAAGGTGAACCTCTTGGTTTTTTGGATAGTGATTCGATAGAGTCTATAATTGATCATTATTTAATACAAGGCAATTATAACAAGGCAAGTTTGTGTGCTGAACTAGGGTTAGAACAATTTCCTTTTAAATCAGTCTTTCAATTAAGAAAAGCACAAGCTGTTTCAGGAATGGGACAGCTAAAAGAGGCATTAAAATTATTAAGTCAGATAGAAAGAGTTTATGAAGATTCATGCGAGTTTTTATTAACTAAAGCTTCTATTTTTAGTCAATTAAGAGATGGGAAAAATGCAATCAAATTTTTCTTGGAAGCATTAGCTGTCTCTGAGCCAGAGGATAAAGATGAAATCTATATTGACTTAGCAATGGAATATGAGCATATTTTAGATTTTAGGGGGGCAGTTAAAATTCTAAATGAGGCTTTAATAAATAATCCCAAAAATGAAATTGCAATTTACGAATTAGCATTTTGTTATGATCAATTGAGAGAGTATGACAAAGCAATTGAAAGTTACTACGGTTTTATTAATGAGAATCCATACTCTTTTACAGCATGGTATAATTTAGGGAATACTTTTGCTAAACAAAATAATCATCAAAAAGCAATTTGGGCTTACGATTATAGTATTACTATTAATGAAGAATTTTCACCAGCATATTTTAATTTGGGAAGTTCTTATTTATCGCTTGAAAATTATAAAACAGCTGTAGATTTTTTTCTAAAATGCACTGAATTAGATGGTGAAGATCCTCTTTGTTTATGTTTTATTGGTGAATGTTACGAACAATTAGGAGAATTATTTTTAGCACAAGAATATTATCAAAAAAGCCTCACTCTAAATCCTGATTTTGGAGATGCTTGGCTAGGTTTAGGTATTGTGAAAGATTTAGAAGAAAAGACTGTAGAGAGTATAGGGTTTTTCAATAAAGCTATTGAAATTGAGCCTAGTAATTCTGGTTATTATCATGTGTTGGCTGGTGCTTTAGAAAAGTTAGAAAAGATTCAAGAAGCTAAAAAAAATTATAGTATTGCATTGGAAATTGATAATCAAAACGATCAATTAGTAAATGATTATTTAGATTTTTTGATAAAAACAAATCAATTGGATGTTTTTAATGAATTTATACATGATTTTACAACAGATAATAATGATGTTAAATTTACAATGCAATTAGTTACGTTTTTTAAAGAATATAAATTTGACAACAAAGAATCAGCCATTTATATCCTTAATTATTTGATATCTGAAAACAAGGAGAAAGCTAGAGAAGTTTTTTCTATGTATCCAGAGTTGCTAAACGATTCCAAAATCGTAAATTTGTTCCCTACATCAAATGATTAATTCATGAATTTTTATTTGCCATTCATACCTGAGAGAACTGTTCAGCCTCGTGAAAGTGGTTTAACAATGATGATGGATAAAGGATTAGGCTTACGAGAGGCAGAACATTTCATTGAGGCAAACGTAGATTGCACAGATATTGTAAAATTTGGATTCGGTACCGCTTATGTGACTAAGCAACTCGAAGCAAAGATTAAGTTGTATAAAGAAAATGGAATCAGACCTTACTTTGGAGGAACTCTATTTGAGGTGTTTTATGCAAGAGGTAAATTTGAAGATTATCTTAGATTACTAGATAAATATAAACTTGACTTAATTGAAGTTTCAGATGGTTCTATTATTATTAATCATGATGAAAAATGCGAACTAATATATCGCTTATCTAAACATAAAACGGTGTTGTCTGAAGTAGGTTCTAAAGATTCTGGAATTTTAATTAGTCCTAATCGATGGATTAAAATGATGACAAAAGAGTTGGAGGCAGGTTCATGGAAAGTGATTGCAGAAGGGAGAGAGTCAGGTAATGTTGGTGTTTTTAGACCAAAT
>JBKCEW010000032.1:0-7538 GCA_046304235.1 Crocinitomicaceae bacterium
TTCTTACACCCTCTTTTTCCCGTTCCATGTTTTCCTTATTTTTTTACTTATATTTTTTATACTCTCTGTTTTATCCACAGTTACCTTTTCCCTTTCTTTTGCTTCTCTTCTTCCGACTTCTTATGTAAATTTTTGCCTTTCCAAACCCGTTTTCCTGTTTTTTTTTTCATTGACTTTTTGTCCTTTCTATTTGCTATTTTCTTTTTCACAATAATAACTCTCTTAACTCCCTCCCTGCCTATTTCTGTTTTCTTGTGTCGTTTGCTTTTGTTTCTTTGTTTTTCCCTACCACTTTTCCTACCCTTTTTTTCTCTCGTTTCCCCCCCTCCAATTTATTTCTGTTTTTTATTTTACACTTTGCAGTATTCTCTTATAAACACTTTTTTCTTGCCCTCTTCCTTCTTCTTCTTGTTTTATTTGCATCATGTTTCTCTCTTTGATTTAACAATGTATTTTATTGGCTTTGTAAACACGATCCTTCTTATTATTTTCTCTTTGTACTTGTCTAAAACTTTTGTTTGCCAATTTTTGTTAAAACACTTTAAACAATTTTAATGATTTTTTGTAAACCGTAAAAATTGTATATATAGTTTAAAATCTCTATTTGAGACATGTCACTAGTAGTGTAAGGTTCAAGTGCATTTTAATCTATTTTAGCATGTATAACGTTGAGTTTTACTCTTCTGATGAGCAAGCTCTTCAAACAACTTCACAAATACTTGAATGTAAATCGTTCTCAAAACGATTGTATCATTCGCCATCTGATAGACATAGTTATTCAGCCAAATTTTTTCCCAATCCTGTAAGGTAATGACTATATTTCACTTAACATTAATTTACACAACATGTTTGAAATTTTTTTAAACTAAAAACTATTATAAAGTCAGGGAAGATTACCTGGTCCAGTAAAAGATCTGTTTAAATACATCAGGTTTGAATTTCTATCATCATAAGTTTTTGTCTAATTGCTCACTTGTTCTAAATAAAATTTACTTTTTAGAAAATTTGGGTATGACCTGTTCTATTCGCCAACTGGATATATAGGTTTCTTTATACTTCTAAATAAAAACTTATTTCCCACCCTCATGACTTTTAATTCTAATAAGTATGTTTTTCCTTTTAGTGCTTACACACCGATATGGAAGAGATGGTCCAGAGAGTAAAAAATTTGATGACAAATGTTTGCTTTTTGATTTTGAATTTTTTCAAAAAATAAACAATTCAACATTTACGGATAATTATAAAAAAAGTCTTCATAAATTTTCCGTTTTGTTAGAAAACTATAGAAAATCAGGTAAAAAACAAACTTTTACAATCATAAAATATTGTTTTAATACCCCCCCCTCTCTCTTTTTTGTTTTTAGATTTTTCAAACCACTCGAGCATTTCAAGCGTAAAAGCGTATCCCCTTTGTGTATTTGAAACAACAGACCCTAATATTCAAATAACTTTTAGCTTTGAGGTAACACTTATTCTTTTTATGTCAAATCACTTTAATTTTACGTAAATAAAATTTTTATAAAATGATTTTTTAGCATTTTACGTCTGGTGAATTGGGATTAGCTCAGAAATCTTGCAATTATGAAATAAGGTACTTTTACTTAAATGCAAAAGTAAGTTAACACTTCCAAATATGACATTATTTTTTTCTGTTACAGGCCAACGGATATTGCTCTCCTTATAAAATATGTGTTTCATGATGCTTCTAAAAATTATGAAGTGTGTGGCACAGAACAACAGAAACGACAAAAAATATCCCTCGATTCCAAGCATCAAAATGTTATCGATTACAGTGTTCTAAAATTACCAGCCAACCAGTTCTTAGAATATTTAACCCTTGATAGCGAAAATTTTATTAGTGACTGTCTCAGGTAGCAAAAACATAAAAAATGTAAAAAGTTGACATCTTTTAAAATCACATTTTTTTTCTAGCCTAAACTCTTCTGTTCTGCCACCTCCGAGTTCTTCTTCTTCTTCTGACTCTCCAACCTCTAACAATGAATAGTCGTACACTTTCAGAAATCATCCCTTTATCAAATTTAGTCTTTGTAATAGGTAATCATTTTGCAGTAAAATAACTGTTATTAATAGTATTTTAACAACATAGTTTTTTTGCAGCTGAAAGTGGCAGTGGTAAATCCACATTTGTAAAATCACTTGTTTCTCATTTACACACAGGTATTTTGTAAAAAGAGGACTGTAACATTAACTTTTATTAAAATATTTTACTTTTTTAGATATTTCGCTTCATATACAAACTCGAGAACCAAGTGATTTTGCTGATTTAGCTCATGTTGTACATTTTTTAAAACTTGATTTTACTGTGGACGAGCATAGTTTTAGTACAATACCTAGAAAGTCTTTGGTTATTTTAGATGACTTTTCATTTCAACCTAAAGATAAAGTAAATGCAAAAAATCGTTTTCTTACCATAGTGAACTATTATCTTCGTCATCATGATATTACACTTTTACTTGTGATTCATAATATGTATAATAACAACTTGTTTACAGACATATTATTAGCCCCACATATTTTTTTGTCATATTCAAATTTAGGATATTATATTATAAGGTAACACTTTGATAATTTTATTTAAATAATAAAATACTTTATAACAATTATTTGCAGGAAACTTCAAGAAAGACTAGGAGGAAAAGAAGTTTTAAGCTTTTATCAAGAACCTTTAAAACAAAATTTTAATTTTTGCTATATTAATACAAACAAAAACTATATTATAAATAAAATAGATCGTTTATTTTACGGAAAACCAGTTATAATGTTTTCTAACAAGGAAAAATTTATTATCCATAAAAGTGATGAATCTTGTCAGACCAGTCCGAGTCATGGAGAAGAAAATCTAACTGACTCGACTCATAATGCTGTTATTGAATTTATAAAAAAAACATATCCTAAACAAAAATATCTAACTCTTGTGTTTGAAATTATGAATAACCATAATCTTATTGATGCCAGTTTGTTTTTAATTGCTTTTCCAAATTTACATGTTGCTGATGTGTGTGCTTTTTTTAACAATAGATTTGATAAAAATATTGATTCTCGGTATATAAAATTTTGTAAATTTTTGCGCCAAAAAAAAATTCGATTTCCTAAAGTAGCTATAAAAAACCCCATAGCTCAAAAATATGTATGTTAAATTTTTTGTAAAAAAAATGTTTTCAGAACAATAATAATATGAGTGTCAAAAATTCTAAAACCTATTTGGTTCAGTGTTTATCTAAGGTAACATTTGTTGGTTAAAACACAAAAAATTTTCTCTTTTTCAAAATTATTAATCTGTTTAGGATAGTGTGTTTCATTGCAACCTTGAACATGAATTTAGAGATATCGCATGTCGCAAATCGGACATATGTTTAAGTTATGAAGATAATGCTATTACAGGCGAAGCATTTGGTAACTTGTTTTTTTATTTTTAAACAAAATGCTTATTAAAGATAAAAAATTAAAATACTCATGTTCTAGGGTCATTTGATCTTCATTTTAATGCTACAAGCTATTTGGGTAGGTATTTTATTTGACATGTTTTTTCTTTTTTAACTCTCTATAGTTTACCCCCATCTTTTTTTTTTAGATGTGGTGGTTTTAAGAAACATTGCACCAGCTTCTACAAACCCCTTTACTGAAATAAGCCGACAAATTGCAACCAAATTAAATTTGGGAAATGTGTCACGACCATTTTCTTCGGTCAACATTAGACCGACAGGAAATGAAATTCAAATGCGACTTACTTTATTACCATATCAAATATTGATTTTACCCTATCACTATCTAATACATAATATGATAAAAATAAAGAAAGGGAATGCTTTTGAAATTATAACATCACCTCAATTAAGGTAAAATGTTTTAAATAAAAAACAAAAAATAGTTTTAATGAAATATATATTTTAAGGCAAATAATAACAGAAACTAATCAAGGTGACCTACCCATTCTAACAACATTTAGCACAAATGATCCTCTTTTGGTAAAAAAATTTTTTTTTAAATAAAGGGGTTTTCAAAATAAAATTACATTATTTTTTTTAGGAACAAATAAATGAAGAAGTAGAAGATAAATCAGCGTTATATTATTTAGAGACTTACTTTCGACTTTTTCGATGCGGTAAAACAATATTTTTACAACATTTTTTATTGACATAAACTATTTTACACAACAATTTATTTCAGTTGGATTAAAATGGACAGCTGCGGCAATAAAAGAATTTGAAGAGAATCCTGCAACCCCTTTAATAATTTACCAGACAGTAATGATAATAAAATTTAATGATAGTGATATGGATCTTTTTCCCAGAGATGCGACCGACCCTGATTCTGCACGTAAAAAAGAACGTTATTTAGATTTTGGTATTTTCACAAATGCAAAAGGGTGTGTGTTTCAAAAAATTCCAGTTACAGCATCTTTTGAAAATGTTCATTACAATCAATTTTCACAGCAATATACCAAGGTAAAAACTTGCAACAAACAAAAATGTGTTTAAAGATTTTTTTACTTTTTATTTTATTTTTCAGAACTCAGAGTATTCAAACGTGTTAAAAACTCCAATTTTAGAAGCATATAATAAGTCGTGGATAGCAAAATATTTTGGATATAATGCTTTTGTCGACCCAGATACTAAAACGGTCAGCTTTCAAAATTCTTATAGAAGAGGTGCGGCGATGGACGATTCAAGATATCATGTAAAAGTTCATTTAAAAAGTGAAAAACTTAAGTTATATTTTGCCTCAAAACCATTCTGGGAAAATGTACCAGACGAACCCCTACTTGTAGACGGTTTATCTGAAATAACTAATGGAATGCCTACATTAGGATACCCGTATACAAAATCACCTTATTTTACAGCCCCATTTTTTATAATTTTTAAAACTAACCATGCAATAGACTCCAACTTTTTAAGATATAACGAATTTCTTTTACCCAATTCGTATAGTCGTGTTTTATGTCTTTTAAACTATGACGATTTAGTGGATAAATTTGTGGCTGTAAAAAAAATGGATATTGTTTTACCTTATCACAATGCTTTAACTCTTCCTAGTGTACTAGAGTTTACTATTATAGATGCTGAACAAAATTTAGTTAAATTTGAGGACAAAAGTCAGCTTTTTATATCGTTAACAATGTCTTAAAAGTGTAGTTAGACAAAAATTTTACAATATAAGATATAACGAGTAAAACATCAAAAATAAAAGGTGATATTTTTTTATTAAAAAATCACAATTTTTACAATTAAGCGCATTTCTTTTACAGATTTTTTATTTTTCAGAATAAATATGGAAATACAAACCACTGATGATGATAGTCTTCAACAAGAGTTGGAAAGTGGTGAAAAACCCTATGAACAAGAGTCTTCAGAAAAAACTATTTATCATTTTGATGATCCTTTGTTAAAAGAGAGTGGATATGTGGAAATATTTCCTAATAAAGTTGTTTTATTATTTCCAGAAAAAATATCATCAACTAATTATCTTTCAAATGTTCAAAATGTTCAACTTTATATTAATAAAAAACTTGTTTTTCACTACAACTGGTTACCTATTTTAACTTCTATAGACCTAATAAGATGTAAAAATATGTTTGATCGAGCCTATTCTGAATACACAGCCTTAATAGATTGGAATTTTTGGCCAGGATGTCATTTTTATCCTCAATTGTACAATGAATCAGTTTCTGTGTATAATAATCCTGGTTATACTCTTACGTGTTTTGAAAATTATAACACAACTTCCATTGAACTTGTTATTAAACCCTCACAAACTCAAAACCCCTTACACTCTTTTAATGTACATGCACAAATTTATGTAGGTCCATATTTAACATTTTGTTCAAAGTCAAGTTTAAATCATCTGGATACCAATGTAATTCACCTTATTTTATCTTTTATTCTGTACAAATTAACAAAGTATTAAAATTTTCAGAAGCTTTAAAATGGGCAGTACACTTGAAAACTTTTCTGGATGTGTGCAAAGCTGTGTTTCTATTGCGGATTCGCTTGAAGAACATATGTGTAAGTAAACGTTAAATTTTAACAAAAACTAAAATTTTAATAAAATTTAATCTTTTACTGTTATCTTTTCAGATGTTTGTTCAGCATGCAACGGAGACTCTTCTCTTTGTAGAAGTTATTTTAAATTTATCAGCACACAATTAATTCCAGAATTGAAGAAAAACTTTAGTGAACATGAAGAATATTGGATCTTTAAACCGGAATCATCTCTTAATAAATATATTAAAGAGCAAAGATACGTAATGACTCTGTATTTTAAACCATCTGAATTAATAGACATTGTAGAATTAATAGCTGAAACTAATGGGCTTTATGACCCTGGTAATTTAGACATAATCATTTTAAACAAAGAGCTCCAGTCTTGTTTTAATGCTTGGTGTATTTTTAAACCTAATTTATATTCTCATTGTTTACCTCATGTAAATCTAGCTAACAATGAAAAGATTAATGAAATTAGAAATCATGCTCTTTCTTCGGAGTTTTATCTAGACTCTCCAGTTGATATTATTTACAACGACACTTCCTCACTGTTTTGGGTTTCACCCATGTTAAATTTGTATATTTACAACAATAAAAAAATTATTTATACTTGGAAAGAGCTTTGCACTCAATTTACTCAATTTGTTACAAATCAACATTCTGATTTTTCACTTCTTGACAATGATATATATTGCATTAAAAAAAATTCAATATTGAACCAAACTTTAAAATTTTCACATTTTCACAAGTCACAAATTCCCTATATCTTGAAACAATTCACAAAATTTCTTGGTAAATCTACTACTCTTTTGACACTCTGTAAAAATTTAAAATTGCACCATGTAAATTCTAAGGATAAAATTAGTGCTTTTATTGAAAATATTATTCTTAATAACAATGCACTTACACCCTATGTACCCTCTGTTGTTTATTTGTAAAAACTATGCTAAACTTTTGTATTGTATTGAAATTTTCAGAAAGAAACAATGAATTTTCTTCAAATTTATGAACATGCACGTTATCCTACAGTAAACTCCTCCAACTATTGTGGTTTATTGGCTTGTCAAGATACTGATGTTACACCCAATGAAATTAAAGAAATTTACTTGGGGTTGGTTTTGCTTGGTGTACCAAAAAATCATATTGTGCAAATTATTGAAATTAATTCAAACTTTAGAATTTTATCCAAATTTTTCCTTCCCAGTATTAATAACATGATGTTACCCATTGTTGCTTTGTCTCCTATAAGTATTAAATCTGGTGATATTTTGTGTCATATTCAATTATTACCAATTTCTAAATTTTTACCAGGTAAATGGGATAAAATTTTAATATTGAATATATCTTTGTAATATCAAATTATGTTTTTAGAAATAGCTGTACAACCCAAAAAAACATTTTCATATTTTGGTAACATCTATTTTTCTTTGTAAAAAATTTATTTGAATTTGTATTTTATTTTTTTGTTTAGGAGAAAATAGAGCTATGTGTACAATCTATGATGATACTGATAGTGATACTGATAATGATGATAAT
>JBKCEW010000033.1:0-3477 GCA_046304235.1 Crocinitomicaceae bacterium
GAAAAATTCTATACCAATAATGGTTTACCTTATTCAAAATCCTCTCCGAACCCTGAGGCACTCGATGGGAAGGAGGGGTGAATTTTAACTCATTCATAATTAATAATTTATAAATTATAATTGTTTTATATCCTATTAAAACTATAGGAAAGGTAAAATATTTTTAATTTTTTCTTGTTTTATTGAAAAAAGTCTATTTATATTTGCAAAGTCAAATTTTCCAATACAAATTAAGATGGCATTTTTTAGAGACGGTATTCAAAATTTAAATTCAAATCATACTAAATCGGTAGTACAAAAAGATATTATTGAGTTAGGTGAAAAGATAGAGGCGTATAAAGAGGGTAAAATCTCGGATGATAAGTTTCGTGCTTTGCGTTTAGCAAGAGGTGTTTATGGACAACGTCAACAAGGGGTGCAAATGATTCGTATTAAATTGCCTTTTGGAAAAGTAACTACACAGCAATTAAGACGTATTTCGCAAGTGTCTGACGAATATAGCACTGGTCATTTACACATAACGACACGTCAGGATATACAAATTCACTATGTTAGTCTGGATCGTACGCCGGCTCTGTGGGAAGAGTTAGAAAAGGACGATATTACCCTTCGGGAAGCATGTGGTAACACAGTCCGTAACGTGACTGCAAGTCCTGCTGCCGGCATTGATCCGAATGAACCTTTCGATGTTGCTCCCTATGCTGATTTGGTTTTTCGTTATTTCCTTCGCAAACCATTTGGTCAAGAATTAGGACGTAAAATCAAAATTGCATTTAGTAATTCTGAAGCGGAGGATGCTTATGCATTTATTCATGATTTTGGATTTATTCCTAAGATTGAAAATGGAAAACAAGGATTTAAAGTACTTGTTGGTGGAGGTCTGGGTGCTCAACCTATTTTAGCTAAAGTAGCTTATGAGTTTTTACCAGCGGAGGAAATCATTCCTTTTATTGAAGCATCTATTCGTGTGTTTGATCGATATGGTGAACGAAATAGCAGAAATAAAGCACGTTTAAAATATTTAATTGCTAAAATTGGTTTCGATGCATTTATCGAAAATGTAGCACTTGAAAAACAAGCGATTCAATATGATTTTAATACTGACTTTGCTTTGTATCAACAACAAAAAGAGTATCCGTCAATAGAAAATCCTGTTTCTAAAGCTGATTATTTAGCGACATTATCTGATTCTGCTTTTAAACAGTGGGTTACTACAAACACGTTTGACCAAAAGCAAACAGGATATTTAGGAGTTTATTTGAAAGTGTTGCTAGGTAATTTTAATACAGATCAAGCGAGAAAATTAGCAGATATCATTGATAAATATGCTGGAGAAGATGTGCGTTTCACTATAGACCAAAGTATCTTGTTGAAATTCGTACTACCTGAAAATTTAGTGTTATTGTATGAAGAGTTGAAAAAAATTGGATTAGCAGCGAGTGGTTACAATAGTGCTATAGATGTTACTGCGTGCCCTGGAACTGATACTTGTAATTTAGGGATTTCAAACAGTACAGATGTAGCTGCGGTAATTGAAGAGGCTTTACGAGATGAATTTCCAGAATTGATTTATAACAAAGAAATTAAGATTAAAATAAGTGGTTGTATCAACTCGTGTGGTCAACATGGATTAGCACATATCGGATTACATGGTAGTTCTATTAAAGTGGAGAAAAATACTGCACCAGCTTTGCAAATATTGTTAGGTGGTGGTAGAGAAGGAAATGGAGTTGGAAGAATCGCTGATAAAGTAATCAAGGTTCCTAGTAAACGTATCATTCAGGCACTTAGAAGTTTGTTTAC
Organism: Crocinitomicaceae bacterium; assembly: GCA_046304235.1. GTDB lineage: Bacteria > Bacteroidota > Bacteroidia > Flavobacteriales_D > Crocinitomicaceae > CANHVK01. The sequence continues at coordinate 1,804 of JBKCEW010000033.1, forward strand.
TAACTATTTTGAAAATAAAACGGAGGAAGAATCTTTTAATGGATATTATGATAGACAAGGAAATAAATATTTCTACGATTTATTAAAGCCATTGGCAGATACATCAACTCTTGAAGAGTCAGATTTTATAGATTGGGGTGCCGAAGAGAAATTTAAAACAGCAATTGGAGTAGGTGAGTGTGCTGGAGTTATTATTGATTTAGTTGCAACCTTATTATATGATGCAGAGGAAAAATTGAAAGATGCTAAGTTAGCTTTTGAAGAAAAAAGATGGGCTGATTCTGTATATTTTTCTTACGCAACAGGTATACATATTGCAAAAGCATTATTGATTCAAAATAAAGTACATTGTAATACACACATTGGGATTATAAATGATTTTGAAACACATTTCGGAGATTTTTATGGATTCAGAACGGCCATAAACTTTTCCACCTTCATCATGCGTATCAATACTCAAAAAGCAGATGAAGCATTTGCGAAAGAATACCTTGAAGAGGTAACTGGTTTCTTCAATAAAGCAAAAGAAAAATAATTAATAACGGCTATTGCCTTGTGGCTAATGCCTAATAACTAAGAAATGAAAACTCAAAATACAACACCAAAAGTAACATTAGTAGGAGCAGGTCCGGGTGATTTAGAACTAATCACGTTGAAAGGATTAAATGCAATTAAAAAAGCTGAAGTAATTCTATATGATGCACTTGTGAATGAAGAATTGTTGGAATATGCTCCAATAGCAGAAAAGATATTTGTTGGAAAACGAAAAGGATTTAAAGCGTATTCGCAACAAGAAATTAATTTACTACTTGTTAAGTATGCTTTCTCTCATAAAAACGTAGTACGATTAAAAGGAGGAGATAGCTATGTCTTCGGAAGAGGTTTTGAAGAATTACAATATGTTGAAAGTTTTGGTATTAAAACAGAAGTAGTACCAGGTATTTCAAGTTCAATTTCTGTTCCGGCATTAGCAGGAATTCCTGTAACGCACAGAGGAACTGCAACTAGTTTTACTGTAATTTCTGCAAGTTTATCAAGCGGAGAACTAAATCCTGATATCAAGCATGCAGCTCACACCAATGGAACTGTGGTAATTTTAATGGGATTAAGTAAATTGGAAGAGATAGTTTCTATTTATAAAAGAGCAGGTAAATTTAATACTGGTGTAGCTATAATTAGTAATGGTTCTCTTGAAAATGAACAAATTATCAGAGGAAATATTTCTTCAATTTTATATAATTATGAAGAAAATCCGGTTCCTGCACCCGCGATTATAGTAGTTGGAGAAGTGGTGAACTTAAAGTCTGTAAAAGAGCATATACTAGTTGACGAATATTTATTATAAATAAATATCCTACTATAACTATAGATTAAATTGATTTATTTTGAGTGAACTTAGTGCTAAAATAGTTGTGATTGTTTTTATGTTTCTAAGCATAAAAAGAATTAATGCTCAAGAAAATATTCCATATAATAATTGTTGGTTTGGATTAATGTATCAACAGAATATAACATCAAATACAAATCTAGTAGTAGATGTTGGTTATAGAACTTTTAATTATATCCAAGATAGAAGAAATACATTTGGAAGATTTTTTCTGGAAAGAATTGTTTCGAAGAATTTGACTTTAGGAGTTGGATATGCAATGTTTGAAAATTATTCATTTAATAGAA
>JBKCEW010000034.1:0-14745 GCA_046304235.1 Crocinitomicaceae bacterium
ATTATCATATATAAAGCACTTTATTTTTTCTCCATATTCTGAGGTAATGAATTTCTTGGGCATAATAAAAGAAGCCGTACCTAACTTATTTAATAAAGCTTTAGTTTTTTCAGTAAAAAGAACATATAAATCATAATTTTGGAATGCTGTAGAATATGAAGCCGAAAAATAAGCTCTTGATTTTAGATCAATATTTTGCATTCTTACATAAGGCGGATTCCCAATAATCACATCAAAACCACCTCTCATAAAAACCTCTGGAAATTCTTTTTCCCACGAAAAGGCTTTGTCTCCTGCAACTTCAGGGTCGTCAATCAAGGAGTTTCCGCATTTAATATTGTTGTTCAGTGAATTCAGTTTTCTACCTTTTTGAGCCGTACGCAACCACAAAGAAAGTTTCGCAATTTCAATACTTTCATCGTTTAAATCTACACCGTATAGGTTGTTCTCCAAAATACTGTTTTCCACATCACTCAACACCAAACTATCTCCCATTAATTTGGCTTGCAATTCGTCAATGTAGGTGTGTTCTTCAATTAAAAATTCAAGTGCTTGGTTCAAAAATGCTCCCGAACCACAGGCTGGGTCGCAAATGGTCAATTGTAATAACCATTCTCGGTAAGTAGACAGTTTGTCAAGTAAGGCTTTTTTCGTCTTTGTTTGCAGGTTTTTCTCTGTATGGTATTCCTCTTCAATGAGTTGTAATTCCTCTTTTTTCTCCGTACACAATTTCCCAACGGTATTATCTACGATGTATTTGGTAATGTATTTCGGAGTATAAAAAACGCCGTCTTTTTTACGTTTCGTTTTGGTTTTATCCACTGCATTCCCTTCAATTTCAGACTTTATCTCGTCGATTTCATTGAGGGAGTTTTCGAAAATATGCCCCAAAATATTAACATCCACTTCGCTCTGAAAATCGTAATCACTCAATTTATGGGTATGCTCATATAAAAGTTGGTCATTGATTTTAAGGTTGTCTAAAAATTCATCGTTTTTAAACAGTCCTCCATTGTAAGCAAAGATTTCATGGGTTTCTTCAATGGCTTCGCCTGTTTTCTTTCCAAAAGCAGGTAATGTCACTTTTGCACCTTCGTTTAAGTCGTGGAAATACATCACATAACGATCATACAAAGAAACCGGAATACGCATTTTCTGCAAGTTTTCCCATTCTTTGTTAATGCGTCGTATCAAGTTAGTAGGCAATAACAAACGGTCTTCTGCGAAAAAGATAAATAGAAAACGGTCTAATAATTTTTGTGTCTTTTTGAACAATAACAATTTGTCGTGTTGTGGATTTAATTCTACTAAATTGTTGTACAATCCACGTTTAAAAGCAGAATAATCGTTGTAAAGTTGCTTCGTAATCGCATTTTCTTTCGAAACCGATTGATTGAGTAAGTTCGTTGGTAGGTTATTGGAAATACTTTCCCAATCTAAACAGCAATACAACACCGTAAATTCATCCTTGGTCAAGGTAAACAAGTTAAACTCTTGGTATTGTGTTGTATTATCAATGTAAAAACGCAATTTCTCAAAATTAGAGGTAATCACATAGTTACAACCTGGTTGGTTCGTTTTATATCCAAACGCCTGTGCTTCAATCTTTGCTAAATCGGTTGTATCTGTTCCTTTCAATTCAATCACTCCAATTGCCTTTCCATCGATAACAATGGCGCCATCTACTTTTTTGCTATTGGTAATGTTTTTGAGTTCGGTCGTTAAGTTAAAATGTTCGGTCGGATTTAGTATGTATCCAAAAATGTTTACAAACAAATCTCTTAAAAATCCTTCTTGGTATTGTTCTTCTTTGCTTTTACGGATATTTTGTTGAATTGTAGCATTTAAAAAATGTGCTTGAAACTTTTCCCATTTCTGAGAAATCACCGCATTGTTTAATGTTTCAATGTGTTTTTTGAGTACCGATTGTTGAAATAAAGCCATAGGTAGACGAGATTTTTAAGAAAACTAAATTAATAAAAAGGATTTGCAAAAAGGAGTCTTAAAAAACAACTTTTAAACAAGCTTAATCATCTTCATATCGAGTAAAATTGATGTCTAAACTTTCTAATAGATTTAAAAATGCATGATATATTTCAGGGAAAACATTTGATCCATAGGTGTTTTTGATGTCTTTTCTAAAGATGGACGAGTGAAAATAGCGTTTCATTTCCCATTGCATCCCATCATCAGTAAGGTTAGTATATTCCTTATTCCATTTTGATGTTATAATGAAGGTTTCAAGTTTGATTCTATTTTCTTTCGAAAGAATAATCAAGTCATCAATCGGAAGTTTAGATGTACCGTCTTTAAATTTCCTATCATCTAGAAAATCATTTAAATGTTTGTAAATTAGTATTCCGTCTAAATAATATACATCGTCGATTGCTGAATTATACCCTCCTTGATGAAAATGAAATCCGATACTTTTTTTATTATCTAATTTCTCTAAAAAGTCATTTTCTAAAAGTGTTTTAATTTTATCAGGAAGTTCATAGGGTGTAATTTCAGGTAAGGCTGAATTTATATTAGGTTCAAAATAAAAATCACTGTTTTCTCGATGATTGATAAGTTCGTGATCTAAAAAACCGGAACCGTCTTTTTTATAACTGATACAACAAGATTGACATGCCCAAATAGGTGAGTGGTTTGAAATACAGCATCCTCCAAGGATTATTTTTTTATTAAGTATATCCTCTTTAAGTGCATCATAATTTGGTTCGCCATAAAACCAACGTGACATTGGTTCTTTACATACCAAACATTTTTTGCGATTATCTTTCATATTTTCATTTTAAAGTTCAAAAATAAGAGTGTAGAACGTAAACTATTTATGTGCTGATACTCTGTGTATGAAATTAACATCGTCTCATTGAAATTAACGAAATGTAACTAACAAAATCACTATCTTTGCGGTAAACTTTTAAGCAATCTATGATTTCTGTAAATAATTTGTCCCTACAATTTGGGAAACGTACACTTTTTGATGATGTAAACTTGAAGTTTGTAAACGGTAACTGTTATGGGGTTATCGGAGCAAACGGAGCAGGAAAATCTACTTTTTTAAAAATCTTAACTGGGGAACAAGATCCTACGAGTGGTCGTGTGGAATTGGAGCCTGGTAAACGTATGGCGGTTTTAAGTCAGAACCACTTTGCTTTTGATGCTTTTCCAGCGTTACAAACAGTAATTATGGGACACAAGCGTTTGTTCGAAATTATGAACGAAAAAGATGCCTTGTATGCGAAAGCAGATTTTACAGAAGAAGATGGAATGCGTGCTTCTGAATTAGAGGGAGAATTTGCAGATTTAGAAGGGTGGAATGCGGAAACGGATGCGGCAAGTTTATTGAGTAACTTAGGAATTGATGAGTCGAAACACGATGTGATCATGGGTGACTTACCAAGTGAAATCAAAGTACGTGTGTTATTAGCACAGGCTTTGTTTGGTAATCCTGATGTACTTGTACTGGATGAGCCTACCAACGACTTGGATTTGAAAACGATATCTTGGTTGGAGGATTTCTTATTAGATTTTAAAAACACCGTGATTGTTGTATCGCATGACCGTCACTTCTTAGATACAGTGTGTACGCACATTTGTGATATCGATTTTAGCAAAATCAACTTATTTACAGGTAACTATACCTTCTGGTACCAATCTTCGCAATTAGCTGCTCGTCAACGTAGCGACAAAAACAAAAAAGCGGAAGATAAAAAGAAAGAATTACAAGACTTTATCTCTCGTTTTTCTGCGAATGCTTCTAAGTCTAAACAGGCAACAAGTAGACGTAAGATGTTGGATAAATTAGATTTAGATGAAATTCAACCGTCTTCAAGAAAATATCCTGGAATTAACTTTGCTTCTGAACGTGATGCAGGTAACCAAATCTTAAGCGTTTCTAATTTGTCTAAATCGGTTGAAGGAAATTATTTATTCAAAGATTTGAACTTTACCTTAAACAAAGGAGATAAAGTGGCTATCATTTCTAAAAACTCAGTAGCGATTACTGCTTTATTTGAGATTTTAAATGATAGATCTAAAGCAGATACAGGTGATTTTACCTACGGAACAACGATTACAACAGCTTATTTACCAAACGACAACAGTGAGTATTTTGAGTTTGATCAATCATTAATGGATTGGTTACGTCAATATGCTCAAACAGATGAAGAGAAAGAAGAGGTGAGTATCCGTGGTTTCTTAGGAAGAATGTTATTCTCTGGTGAAGAAGCATTTAAATCTGCAAAAGTATTATCAGGAGGGGAGAAGGTACGTTGTATGTTATCAAAAATGATGTTAGCGAAAGCAAACTTGTTAATGATGGACGAACCGACAAACCACTTAGACTTGGAATCGATTACTGCGTTAAACAACGGTATGCGTGATTTCCCTGGGAATATCATTTTCACATCGCATGACCACGAGTTGGTGAACACTGTAGCGAATCGTATCATTGAAATTACACCAACAGGATTTATCGATAAGATGATGCCGTATGATGATTATTTAGCGGATGCGCGTATAGCAGAGTTACAAGCAGAATTATATTAGAAAACTATAAATTCCTCCTTACCTTCGACAAGCTCAGTTGGACAGGAGGAAACTGAAACCATAAATTTAAAAACGGCTACCTTTTAAAGTAGCCGTTTTTTTGTGATTAATTCAATAACTTTCTCAACACTTCTTTTGAGGCTTTATCGATGTTTAGTTTTTCGATCGTGTTTTTAATGATGGTTTTGTTTTTGTCTTGTGAGTAATAATAGGTGATTGCTTCTTTAGCAGGTGTTGCTAAACGTGAATTTCCTTTTTGAGAAGCATCGATGATGTAGTTTAAAAGTGTTTCGTCAAAGTAGTTTATTTTTTTCAATACGGTAATGGCATTTACGCGCGTCATGAATTCATATGAACTAGAAGTATAATCAATTAACTCATTTGCATATTCTTGTTTACCAGTGTGATTGTAAGCCATGCGTAACCATTTTATGCGTACGTTTTTTCCGTTTGTTCCATAAATATCTTTTGTGATATCTAAGTATGAAGTAGCGTTTTCAGGAAAGTTTTGATACAGTTTTTCAATTACATTTCCAATTTGGTGGTATGATGAATCGGTTAATAACCCTTTGTAAATAAGTTCTAAAGAAGGGTGAATTGCTTTAGTTGATACAACAACCTCTTTGCGTAAACGAATGTCAGTATCAGTTAATCCTTTTTTGATTAATGTTAATGATTTTTCGTCTGTGTTTTCAATGATTTGATTGATGATTTCAGCTTTAATAACATAGAACTCGTTTGTTTGCATGATTTTATCAAAAAGTGCTATTTTCTTTTCGAAAGAAGTTCCACGTAATGCAACAATAGCATCGTAGCGGTCAATCATATTTTTTGCTTTTAAAGCTTGGTTTGATAATTCTTCTAATGTTTTTTGAAAACTTACAGTCTTGATAATGTTACTGTTTGGGTCGAATAATACAAAGTCAATTGCTTTATTGCCCGGATTTGGAACAACCACTTTGTGTGTTTGTTTTTCAATCCATTCGTTAACTTTATCAGAAGTACCATCTTTATAAACGACCTCAAAATCAATTGGCATTTTAAAAAGTCCATTTAGATCGTTAGTAGTATGTGTTTGTTGGATAATAAACTCTGTAAAACGTTTGTTATCTCCTGATTTTAAATCTTTATACTCGACTTTATAAGCAGGTTCGCCACCTCTGTATATCCATTCTTCCCAAAACCAATCCAACGACATACCTAATTCATCTTGAAACGCGTTTAGTAAATCTTCAGAATCTACATTTTTGTAAGCATGGTCTTTTAGGTAGCGACGAATTCCACGGTTATAAGCTTCACGCCCAACAACGTATTTTAACATCTCTAGAATTTGAGAACCTTTTTGGTAAACAATTGAATTTGGAACTTCGGAATGAGCAAGTGGTTTTTTGTCTGTAGTCGTGATGGCTGCATCGGCTGATTTTCTTCGTCCCCAATCAAAATGGTCAAGTCCAAAACATTCTCTTTCTGCTAATAAGTTGTAGTGTGTAGCGAAACTTTCTTGTAACCAAAGGTGTGTTGTAGTTCTTCCTGTAACCAAATCTCCAAACCACTGGTGTGCCAATTCATGTGCATTTACAGCGACATAATATCCATCGTTAAAGCTTCGTTTATCTACTTGAAAGAAATCCCCAAAAATGGTTGCCGTGGTATTTTCCATCGCTCCATACATAAAATCTTGTACTGGAATTTGAGCGTATGATTTCCAAGGGTAAGGGAACCCAATCTCTTTTTCTAGGTAGTCAAAAATCTTTTTGCTGTATCGGTAAGTAGGTTCTAAACGTTCAGGATATTCAGGGTAATAGTACAGGTTCATCGGAACACCAGAGGCGGATTTTTGTTCGTCTATGGCATATTTTCCAATTCCTAACATTAATAAATAGGAAGCGTGAGGATTGGTAATACGGTAATGCCAAGTGGTTGTATTGTCCGTGTTTTTAGTCTCGCGAATTTTATCTCCGTTAGAAAGGACTTTGTATTCACTATCAAAAGTAACAACAACTTCCGTTATTAATTTATCATTCGCTAAGTCGTGCGCTGGAAACCAATAACGGTTGTCGTAGGCTTGTCCTTGTGTCCAAATTTGTTTTCTGGAAAGGTTTTTAGGGTCGTTCCATCCGATAAAATAAATTCCTTTTTTCGGATTAGCTTCATAGGAAATGGTTAAACTATCTTTTTCATCCCAAGTCAATTTTCGTTCTGGGTAAATGATAATTCCTTGGTCTGTAGTTTTGTATTTTACCGAAGTTCCATTTAATAACGCTTGGTTCACACGGATACCAGGTCCATCCAAAAAGATAGAATCTACTTGATCTCTCAGTGGAGTAAAAAAGTGTGTCACTTTTCCTTTAACTAAGCCTAATTTAGGTTCGAAATTTACTTCCAAACGCATGCGTTCGAAATCGACAGAGTGTTCTCTAGGAGTAGATAAAGGGTCATGCAAATGACAAACTATATCGGTTTGTGCAAATGTTAAACTACTAAATAATAATGGAATTGAGTATAAAAAGAATTTCGTTTTTTTCATTATAATTAATTAAAATAATTCACTTAATTGTTTGCCAACTTGAGAGCCAATTGCAACGCCCATACCACCCATACGAACACCAACGGCAATGCGTTTTCCAATTTTTTCTACAATCGGTTTTTTTTCTTCACCTACTCCCATAATTCCAGACCAACGGTGCTCGATAACAGGTTTGAATTTTGGTGTGATTGTATTGTAAAGCAATGCTTCTAACGATGATTGAATGGTTTCAGTCAAGCCGAAATCGGTAGTTGTTTCTCCATCGAAATCTAAATTTCTTCCACCCCCTAATAAGATACGGTTGTCAATGTTTCGGAAATAATAATATCCTTTTTGGTAATGAAATGTCCCTTTTAATTCCAAGTTTGGAATAGGTTCTGTAATCAACACTTGGGCTCTTGCTGGTTTTACTCTATCTGGGAAAAATTCAGTTGCCAATCCGTTCGTACAAATGAATAAATGTGCCCCTTTTATTTCTCCAATGTTTGTGTCAAGCATTACATTACTAGCATCTTCTTGGAAATGATTGACATTTACACCAAACAAACATTTGATGTTTTCTGAAATTGTTTTTTGATAAAACGCTTGATTTAGTAGTGAAGTGTCAATTTGTCCTTCTAAACGATTGAAGTAAGAGGTCGAAATATGATTAAAACCAAATTTGTTTGATACGATGTTGTCTTCTGAATAAATATTGTCAAATCCAGTAATTTCTTTTCCTTTTTGATTTAAGTATTGGATAAAATCTGCACTTAATAATTCCGCTTGGGGAGTATCTGTATGAATTAAGTCCCAAGAACCATTTTGTTGATAGTCAAATTTTTCAGGAGGGATAATTGAAAATAAGCGTTTTAATCCATTCCAACGCATCTCTAAAGTGTCCCAAACTTGATTTTCAGGAATATGTTGAAGGTCGTCGTATAATTCCGTTGGGCTTCCAAAACACGCAAAGCCAGCATTTTTAGAACTTGCTCCAGAAGGTAAATATCCACGTTCGAGTATTAAAATCGAAGCATTTGGATGTTTCTCCCTTAGGTAAATTGCTGTTGAGTAACCTACTATTCCAGCACCAATCACAATAAAATCGGTGTTTGAAAAGTACGTTTTTTGTTCCCAGTAACTTAATTTATCGATGGATAGTGGTTGCATTCATAAGTTTTTTTAAAGATATAAATCATTTTTTAAAATATGAATGTCATTTTGTCAGAAGTTATCAATTGGCATAAAGATTGACAATATGCAATCGTAATCATTTAAATTCAAAGTTTACGCTATGAAAACAGGACAAATTCAAGTATCTACGGAAAATATTTTTCCTATCATTAAGAAGTTTTTGTATTCTGACCACGAAATCTTTTTGAGAGAATTGGTTTCGAATGCGGTAGATGCATCACAAAAACTAAAAGTATTAAGTTCTACTGGAGAGTTTAAAGGAGAACTAGGAAATTTAGAAGTGAATGTTATTCTTGACAAAGAAGCAAAAACATTGACAATTAGCGATAGAGGTATCGGTATGACAGCAGAAGAGATTGACAAATACATCAATCAAATTGCGTTTTCGGGTGCTGAAGAATTCGTTAAACAATATGAAGGAAAAGAGGGGGCAGAAAACATTATTGGACATTTTGGTCTTGGTTTCTACTCAGCTTTCATGGTAGCTGAAAAGGTTCAAATTCGCACATTAGGAAGATACGAGGGAGCGCAAGCAGTACAATGGGAAAGTAACGGTACTACTGAGTACACAATTACTGAAATTGAGAAAGCGGATAGAGGTACAGATATCGTATTATTTATCACTGAAGAATCTATTGAGTTTTTAGAAAAAGCGCGTATTCAAGGGATTTTAGATAAATACTGTAAGTTTTTACCAATTCCAGTTGTTTTTGGAACGAAGACTGAATACATTGATTCACCTGAAGGAGAAAAAGATGACAACGGAAACGTGAAAAGAGTTCCAGTTGACATTGCAAATCAAGTGAACAATACAACACCAGCTTGGACAAAAGCACCAATCGACTTAAAAGAAGAGGATTATAAAAATTTCTACCGTGAATTATATCCAATGACTTTTGAAGAGCCATTGTTTCATATTCACTTAAATGTTGATTATCCGTTTAACTTAACAGGTATTTTGTATTTCCCTAAGATTAAGGAAAATGTAGAAATTCAACGCAATAAAATTAACTTGTATTCAAACCAAGTGTTTATTACAGATAGTGTTGCGGAAATCGTGCCTGAATTCTTGACGTTATTACACGGTGTGATTGATTCTCCAGATATTCCGTTAAACGTTTCTCGTTCTTATTTACAAGCAGATGGAAATGTGAAGAAAATCTCAGCGCATATCACGAAAAAAGTAGCGGATAAATTGGCAGAAATGTACAAAAAAGACCGTGCAGATTTCGAGAAAAAATGGGATGATTTAAAATTATTCATCGAGTACGGTACATTGTCTGATGAGAAATTTGCTGAAAAATCAAAATCTTTCACGTTAATTAAATCTACTGAAAACACTTACCATACTTTCGAAGAATACTTAGAGAAAGTAAAACCATTACAAACAGACAAAGACAACAAAGTAGTTATTCTTTACACACACGATACGGAAGCTCATTTTGGATTTGTAAAAGCAGCGAAAGACAGAGGATATGATGTAGCGATATTAGATGGTCCGTTGGTTCCACATTGGATTCAAAAAATGGAAATGTCTAATGAAAATGTACAATTCGCTCGTGTAGATGCTGATACATTAGATAAATTAATTAAAAAATCAGATGAAATTCCTTCTAAATTATCGAAAGAAGATGAGGAGAAATTGAAACCTGTATTTGAAGGAACAGTTAACACGGAAAAATTCAAAGTAGAATTTGAAAGTATGAGTTCTTCTGAAGCACCGATTATTATCACACAGCCTGAGTTTATTCGTCGTATGATGGAGCAACAACGTTCTGGAGGTGGTGGTTTCTTCGGAGCTTTCCCTGAAACATATCAATTAGTTGTGAATAGTAATCACCCGAAAGTAGAAGAGTTGTTAAAATCAGAAGATACAGTTCGTGCTGATAAAGCGAAACAACTTGCTGATTTAGCGTTACTTTCTCAAGGATTGTTGAAAGGTGAGGAGTTGAATAAGTTTATAGAACGTTCGATTGAACTAGTATAGGTTGATTAATTTTTAAATTGATTCCCTTACTTAAAGAAGGGTTGTGACTGGTGAAATTTATCACCTCCCTCAATCCCTCCTCAAGGAAGGAAGATTAAAAAATAAAAGTATAAATGGTGTCTATGAAAATAGGCACCGTTTTTATTAATTAAAAGTAAAAGATTTTGTTTTCAATAGGTTTAGCCGTTTTAGGTTTCTTTATATCAAAAAGCATTGCTGGTGGGGTCATTGGGTTTGCTATAGGAGCTTTTATCGATAAGTATAGAAGTATTGCTAAAAATGGAGGTGCTCAATCTTCCTCTTCAGGTGGTGGGTACCAGTCATCGGATGATATTTTTTCATTTTACCAACAACGATCTTCAGCATATGATTTTCCTACGATGTTGATTGCTTTATCTGCTGCGATTATGAAGGCTGATGGAAAAGTGTTACGAGCGGAGTTGGATTATGTGAAGTCATTTTTCGCACAACAATTCGGCCCTAATTTCTCCGCACAACATTTACAGACTTTAAAACAGTTTTTGGATTCAGGTAACATTCCGTTGGATCGTATTTGTCAAGATATTCGTATGCGAACTCAAGAAGAGGTGCGTTTGCAATTATTGCATTATCTTTTTGGAATATCAAAAGCAGATGGTGATGTTTCTGATAGCGAAATAAAAGAGCTTCATCGAATTGCATCCATGATGGGGATTTCAAATCAGGACTTTGAAACGATAAAAAATATGTTTTACCGAGATGTCAATTCGGATTATAAAGTTTTAGGTATCGAATCAAGTGCATCGGATGAAGAAGTGAAAAAAGCCTACCGTCAAATGGCAATTAAATACCACCCAGATAAAGTAGCTCAATTAGGAGAAGAATACCAGGTAGGAGCAAAAGAGAAATTTCAAAAAATTCAAGAGGCTTACGAAAACATTAAGAAGAAGAGAGGAATGTAGTTGGAATTATGAATTATGATTTATGAATGATTAATTAATTATTTTGAGCCACTTTTGTGGCTTTTTTTATTTTAAAATTGAGGTTTGTTTGACAATAAACGTACTAATTCTTCTGTGTCTCTTTCTTCTCCGAATAAATCATTCGTTAATAAAAGTGGACCATCTAGGTCAACCCAATCAGCTAAACCTGCGATTTGTTTCGAAGCATTGTTTACCACAGTGGATTCACTCATACACCCGATAATGCTTTTTAATTCCATTTCTTGAGCTCGTTTTAGGCTTTTTACACCTTCTGAAATCCCACCACATTTCATAATTTTTAGATTGATACCATCGAAATGTTTGACGATTTTTTCTAAATCAGCATAATTCTGAAAACTTTCATCGGCTATAACAGGTATAGGACTACGAGCTTTTAACCAGGCGTGACTTTCAAAATCTTCTTTATGAAAGGGTTGTTCGATATACGCTACTCCTTCATCTGCTAATTTATAAGTAAGATTTAGCACCTCCTTTTTATCTGTAAATCCTTGATTTGCATCAATCGTATAAGGTTTGTTAGTTAATGATTTAAAGGTAGATATGATTCTATTTACCTCCCTTTCATTTACTTTTAATTTGTAGTATTCCATAGATGGGTTTTCTTGGAATTTTCGTTCCATTTCTGAATCATCTGAAATTCCAAGGGTAAAAGATGTTGCTTTCGTGTTCGGCTGAATGTTGTATTGTTCGTGGATTTGTAGCCCTGTATTGGCTGAATGTAAGTTATGCAATGCGATATCGATTGCTCCAATACAAAAGTAACTATCTGGAAATAAGTTTTTAAGATAATCAATATATGCACCAATGTTTTCTGTGTTGTTTGGAAGTGGAGCATTTGAAATCAATGTTTTAAAGGTCTCTATTGTTTCTTGATAATAGGGGATAAATACACATTCTCCCCAAGCTGTTTTATCTCCTTGTCTTAATAGCACATAAACATTATCTGTACCTGTTCGCTCCGTATGCGCAATGCGAAACGGATATTTGAAATTCAATCGATACGGAAAATAGGATAGGTAAATAGGTGCGTTCATACGAAGGTATTTTATGTAGCAAATGTAACTTATGTTGCAATCCATAAAAGTGATTTTTCGGATATTTACAAAAAAAAAGATGTTAGAAAGAATAAAACGACCGCTTACTTTCCGTAGATTGCTATTTTTAGGAATGGGATTATTTATTGGAATCTCTTCAATTAAACAAGGTGAAATAATTGGGATTTTGGCAGGAAGCTATTTTTTCTCAATGGGTTTGTTTACTATAGGTTGTGCAGATAATTGTGGAATACCTGCTAGAGCAACAAGTCCACAAAGTGAGTTTACGGAGGATATTGAATACGAAGAAGTAAAATAAGATGCAAGTAGAATTTTGGAATACTCGTTATGCTGAAAAAGCGTATGCTTATGGTGAAAAACCTAATGTTTTTTTCGCTGAAAAAATTAACGAATTACAACCTTTATCGTTGTTATTACCTGCTGAAGGAGAGGGTAGAAATGCTGTTTATGCTGCTAAGTTAGGGTGGGATGTTACTGCTTTTGATTATAGTAGCGAAGGAAAAGATAAGGCTTTACAATTGGCCGAAAAAGAAAATGTATCCCTCAATTATATCGTTTCAAGTTTGGAAGAAATGTCTTTTGAACCGAATACCTATGATGCAATTGCGTTAATTTATGCTCATTTCCCTGGAGAAGGCAGAATTACTCAATTTCAATGCATGGAGCAATCGCTAAAAGCAGGAGGTAAAATCATTTTTGAAGCGTTTAGTAAAAACCACTTGAATTATGTGCAACTAAACCCAAAAGTGGGCGGACCAAAAGAATTGTCTATGTTGTTTTCGAAAGAAGAATTACTCGAAGCGTTTCCGAATGTAAAATGGGATTTTCTTACAGAGGAAGAGGTAACACTCGAAGAAGGTGCTTTTCATCAAGGTGTTGGGATGGTGTTGAGAGGAGTGGGGGAGCTTTGAATTTTTAATGGTGAATGCTTGGTGATAAATTCTCCTTCAAAAGCCATTCAATCAATTCCGTAATCCGTTCAATTTTTGTTTCGAGTTTTTTGGCTTGGTCGATGAAATGAATTATTTGTTTTACAATTCAGTATACCCTTTTTCATTTTTCCAATCTTGTTGTTCCTCTTTGGTTAGGAAGGTCCAAGCAACTATACGACTTGTTTTGTTTCCTTGTCCCATAGGAGTTGTAATCACTTCAATGGCATTTGCTTTTTCAAGACTTTTGTAAATGCTTTTTAAATTGGATTGCTTTGAAACAAGAGTAGTAAACCAAAAACATGTTTTGCTAAATTTTCGACTTTCGTAAATCATTTTACTGATAAAACGTTCTTCTCCACCTTCACACCACAATTCGTTGTGTTGTCCACCGAAATTTAATGTCGGGGTTGTGATTTTTGTTTTTTGTAAGTTGCTTTCTTTTCTAATCGATGCTTGTTCAGCCTCTTTTGCTGAAGCGTGAAAAGGAGGATTACATAACGTAACGTCTATTTTATCCTCTGGTTTTAACAGATTATAAAAAATATCTTTCGGGAAATCTTGTTTACGCAGTGTGATATGTGCTTTTAAACTTGGGTTGTTATCGATGATTTTTTGAGCATTTTGAAGCGCTTCTTCATTGATATCGGAACCGATAAACTCCCATTGGTATTCTGTATGTCCCAAAATAGGGTAGATGCAGTTGGCTCCCACACCGATATCGAGACAAGTTATTTTTTTTCCAGTTGGAATTTTACCATAATTCTGTCTGCACAACAAGTCTGCAATATGGTGAATGTAGTCTGCTCTTCCGGGTATCGGAGGACAAAGAAAATTATCCGGAATATCCCAAAAATCAATATTGTAATATGATTTGAGCAAGGCTTTATTAAGTGTTTTTACAGCCGCTGGATTAGCAAAATCAATGCTGTCGTCTCCTTTAAAACTTTTTATTACAAACGGAATTAATTCAGTATTTTCAGTTGTGAGTAATTCAAAATCGTACCGTTCTTTGTGTTTGTTTCTAGGATGTAATTTCGGTTTTACAACAGGGACTTGCTTTTTTTTGGACATTCTTACTCAATGATAATGTTGTATTTACTCAATAAACCTTCTAATTCATTACGAGTAAAACGTGCTTTTTTCAATTCGTTTACCTCGGGATTGATTGAGAAATGTTTCGCTGTGCGGAAATCAACTTCTTTTAGAATCGTTCTGTAAAAAACACTGTCTAATAAGCTACAATTGTCAAAAACAGATTGGGAAAGATCACTTTCACTAAAGTCAACTTCTTTTAAACTACAGTTTGTAAAAACTGTTCTTTGCATCTTTTTTTGGTAGAAAGAACTGAAATCCAACGTGCAATTTTTGAAATTTGGTGAAAACAGGAAGTCTGAACATGCATGAAAATGAACCCCCAAAATTTTACATTCTTCAAAGCTTGTCTCGTTTAATTGAGATGCATTAATATTTGTTGAAGAAAAATTACAACGAATAAAACGACAATTGGTGAATTTGCAGGAGATTAATGCAGTAG
>JBKCEW010000035.1:0-3727 GCA_046304235.1 Crocinitomicaceae bacterium
TGAATTGTTCTAATATCAACTTCAGCTAAGTCTGATAAATTCAATTGAGTTAAATTTTGAGCTTGTCTTATTTCCTTGATTTTAGAGCCCAATTTAATCAACCTTAATCTATACATTTCTTTCATAGATTAAAATTGTCAAAGTGATTCCAATAGATTTACGACTGAACAGCCGTAAAATTGGTTTTTTTATTTATTTTTACACGGCTTTTACGCCGTATTTATAATAACTATTAAAATTAATTTATGAAAAAAACTATTTTATTTGTCTCTGCATTAGTTTGTTTATTAAACTCTTGTAAAAAAGAAGAAACTGCACCAACTACTCCAGAAACACCAATTAGCTATTCTAACTTTAAAATAACTTCCGTAAAAATTAACAAAATACCGTTCACGGATGCAAATGGAAGTAGCTGGGATATTTCAAGTGGACCAGATGTCTATTTCAAACTAACGGATAAAAACGATACTGAGTATACAAAAGGAACTCAATATAATGATGTTCTATCTTCAAATCTTCCTTTTGGTTGGAATTTCACCAAAGCATTTGAAATAAATAACCTAAACACTACTTTCTTCGTGGAAATTTACGATCACGATGATATAGATTCAGACGACTTGATTGGTATTGTTGGTTTTAACGCTAGTTATTTCACAAATGGATACCCAACCTCCATACCATTGTCATATTCAGGATGTGATATTGTCATTAATGGAACTTGGTATTAAAGTATAATAATTTAAACCATTATGAAAAATAAATTATACATCCTTAGTTTAATATTCCTTTGTGTTTATACTAAAAATTACGCCCAAGAAATTATTAGTTCAATCAATGGAGATAAGTTTATTGAGGGGATAAAAATTGATAATAAACTTTCAATAACAAATCCTTCAACAGATGTTGACTCTTATGTGTTTTATATTCAAGATTCTACAGGAAAAGTATTAGATAGTATAAGTGATAATACAAGTTCTGATGGATATTTCTGTGAGATTGATATGGGTAATCTTAAGAAAAATTATTCGATTTATGCACAATCCTTTAAATCAGGTGTTGCAAACAATGACTATATTGAAAATTATTCTTTTACTATCATTCCCAAACCAAAGTGGTTGATAAAAGGTTCTGTTGAAAATATCAATATTTCAAATTCGACTTTAACTTTTGAAGGAAAATATCCAATTTATAGGTATGATTACACGATCGATAATTCGATTTTACTTCTTGGAAACAAACCACTGAATTTAGTTGGAAATTTTTCATTCAATACAGAATTTGATTTAACTACTGGTCAAGCAAAAATCACCGAAAATAGTACACAGATTACCATGAATGTACTTGATTATTCAGAGATAAATGAATCTTTAAAATATAGTTCTACTTGCAATATTGATTCTGACCTCAACATCTCGGTAATCGTATCTGACGAAATAAAATCTAGAAGTGTAAATTTTAATTCTCCTGCATTTAGAATGGCTGTATGTCCAGGTATTTCGGTTAAAATTGATGCAAGTATTGAACTTTTTGCAACGTTAAAAGGTCAGATTGTTGTAGGTCAAGTTAATAATGACTTTGGATTTATTGAGTCTAACAACAAAAAAACAAAAGTAATTGGTGTTTTGACTGGTATTGGAACCATTCGTGGAAGAGTTTCTGTTGGTCTTGGAACTGCTAAGGCTACCCTTTCTTTAATTGCTAAAGCAAATTTAGGTGTCGGATTTGAATATGTTTCTATTCCTTCTGAAAAATTTACCCCTCTTTATGGTGGTGATTTGGATATTTCTGGTGAAATTTCTGTGAATGCCTTTGCATGGTTTGGCGATGGAATTCAACTATATGAAGGGTCGAAATCATTTTTAAGAACTTCATTCGGTGATACAAGTGCTTTGAGAAGTAATCGCGATCGTTTTAATACTAGGTCTTTAGTAATTAGAGATTCTGGTACTATGAATATTCCTGATTTTACTCCTCAACCGAATTTTTGCAACCGTGATTCTAATCTATATGCTGTATGGTTAGAAAATAACTATGGGAAGAATCAATTATTACTTTCCAAATTAAATAAAAATGGAACAAGATTTTCAAATTCTATTGTGGTTCAAAACCACGACTACCCTATCAACAATCCTAAAGTGGGTGTTTTATCTAATGGAAATGCATTAATTTCTTGGACACAAAATAGGTATAACCGAACTAATATTCCATTTAATATTAGTGCAGAAGATATATTTAAGGCACAAGATATTTGGTTTGCTTTTTATGATAATCAGAAAGACAGTATCACATTTATCACAAAACTTAGCGATGATAGTACAGGGCAATCTACTGGACGTTCAGAAGGAGAAGCAACTATTTCTGTGAATAACAAAAATGAAGCCTTAATAACTTGGACAAGCGCTAATACGACTGATAACACGAGTGATATTTGGTATACGCACATCTCAAAATCAGGTGAAAATTGGGAATACACTACGCCAGAAAAATTAATTGATTTACCAGGTGTAAATTCTAATGTGAATGTCATTTTGAGCGATAATTCAACTGCTTTCGCTATGTGGGTAAATGACCCTGATGGTGATGTAGAAACCCTTGATAACAATATAGTATTTGCTGGATATGACAGTCAAAAATGGGATTCTAAAATTGTAAACATCACACAGAATGATGGTTCTGTAAGTTTTGATGCGTTACATGTTGCTTACCAGAATGATAAGGCATTAATAGCCTACACTAGTTCGGAGTTTAAAGACAATAATTCAATCAATAAGATCAATGGAGAAGTTTTTGATTTTACAAAAGGACAATGGGATAATTCTTTTAGTTTTAAAGATGAAGACTCGCTCTACAATTTTCAAAAACCATCTGTATCTATCAGCGATAAAGGTTTAGCTTCGATTTCCTATCAGGTAACTGAAAAATATGCTGATACAAGTGATATAGATAATGGTTTTATTTATCTTTTTGTTGCTGATTTAGAAAAAGGAAATAGCTGGAATGATGTTTCTAACGAAACTTATTTATCTGATACAAGCACGTACATCTGGGATTTAACGACTGGTTTTGGAAACGATAATCGTTATTACACTATGTCACAAGAATACAATGATAACGGTGTTATTTCATCTCCTGAACACGGTATTATCTTCGGTGACCCAGAATTAAGTTTAGTTTTAAGAGGGTATCAATTTGATTCAAATCTTACAATTAACGACATTGAAGAACCTAAAGATGTTCCTGCTGGTATCAAAGAAAAAGCAATTATTAATGAATCATTTTTCAATGTTTACCCTAACCCTTTCTCAACCAATACAACGATTGAATTTTCTTTAGCTTCTGATGCTTCAACTAAAGTTGAAGTTTACAATGCAACAGGAGAAAAAATCACAACAATTCAGGAAGGGAATTTATCTAAAGGAAGTTACAAATTATCATTTTTCAATGGTGATATTCCTGATGGAATTTATTACTTAAAGTTAATTGCAAACAATCAAGTGGCGCATAAAAAAATCGTGATAATCAAATAAAAGAAATACTAATTTCTTATTGTAAAAAATAAAAAATGGGTGTTCCAAAATCAACGGAACACCCATTTTTACATAACGGCTAACCCTCCTTTCTGTAAGGATCTAAATAAATGGAAATTTAACTTCGTTTATTCTTCAAATTATTTCATAAAACAATCCCTTTTCCAGCCCAAAAAACTAAAAAAACTTCTAAATTATTC
>JBKCEW010000036.1:0-8655 GCA_046304235.1 Crocinitomicaceae bacterium
CAGGATCTTTTCCTCCATGTCCTGCATCTATACAAACTGTTTTAATAGCACTTCCGTTATTACGATTCCTCTGAGATAAAGTATTTAACGACAAGACTAAAAACACACTTATTAAACCAAATAACTTAAAGTAACGCTTCATTTTTGATATGAGTAAAGAGTAATTTTTTAGTTTTGCATCATTATTGATTACAAACGTAAAAATATTCATATATATTGTCGCTTTTTAACACTGCATATAGACTTATCTTCGTTTTATTGTTAATAAGCAATTCCTTTGTTTTTTCTCAAGTAAAAAAAGATACCATTTACCTTATTGACAAAAACATCACTACTAAAGGTAAATTTTATGCAAAAGATTCCATATTCAACGATTTAAAAACCAAACAAACTCATTTATTTGGTGATGCACTCTTGGAATATGACGGTATCAAAATAACTGCTTCCTACATCCTTTTTGACATTGATAAAAAAGAGGTGTTTGCAAGTTATAAAACAAATGAAAGTGGTAAACGTATAGGCGAACCTATTGTTTTTCAAGATGGAGAGGAAATTCACGCGGGTACAATTCGTTTTAATCTAAATTCTAAAAAAGGGTACATTCAAGAAATGTCGGTAAAGCAACAAGAAACCTATCTTCAAATGGAAGTAGCTAAACGACAAGCAAACGAACAAATTCATTTTCGAGACGGAAAATTTACCACATGCGACTTAAAAGAACCACACTTTCATTTTCATTTATCAAAAGCAATTCTGATACCGAATAAAAAAATTATCTCTAAAAGAATGAACATCTACTTCAGAGATATAAGTACACCCATCGGTCTTCCCTTTCTAGCAATTCCTCAATCAAAACAAAAGATAAACATGCAAAAACGAGGTTTTCTAATTCCGAAACTCGCTCCTGCATCGATGTTTGGAATTGGATTTACTGATTTGGGGTATTACCTCCCAATTAACGATAGTTTACACACTACATTTCTTGGAAACCTTTATTCTAGCGGAAGTTATTCCATTTCTAATATCACTGAATATAGGATAAAATATAAATTCAATGGAAATTTGAAAATTGAATACCAACAGAACAACTCTGGTTTTCCTGATTATACAAAAAATGGAAAGATATTATTTAACTGGACACATATAAAAGACCAAAAATCAAATCCGTATTGGAATTTTAATTCAAATGTAAATTTTATCTCTGATAACAACCCGAAAAACATTGTCACCACAACAAATCCTGTTTATTTCAATAATGCATTTCAATCAGACATTAATTTAAACAGAAGTTTCCCAGGCAAACCTATTACCATGGGAATGAAAATTTCAACCAATCAAAATACTCAATCCAAATCGATTCAACTAACCAGTCCAAACCTAAATATAAACTCAACACGTTTTTCTCCAACCAAACTACTATTTAAAAACAGAATTGGTACTGACAAATGGTATGACCAAATTGGGATATCATACAATGGTAATTTTAACAACTCATCTACCTTCGCTGATTCTTTACTTCGTGAAAAAGAATTTCAACAAATTGCTGATAAATTCATTTCAGGTGTCAGACAATCAGTTACCGTAACATCTACCATGAAAATTTTTAAAAATACATGGTCCCTTACCCCTGCATTCAATTACAATCATATAATTAATTTTCAACAAACTAAGTTAAAATATGATAAAAACTCGAAAACAATCGTTTCAAATAATTATTCTGAAACAGGAAGTTTTCAAACCATGAGTGGTAGCGTTGCTTTGAGCACACAAATTTATGCTTATTATAAATTTTTAGGTAAAAAGAATCCACTAATGAGGCACATATTAACTCCTAACTTCACTTACTCATACACACCATTAACAACGGTAAAAAAAGACGCTTATTTAGACGCTAATAACAAAGAAATTTTCTATTCAACGTACCAAAATAGTGCTTTTGCTCAATCGATTCCAAGAGCTTCAAGTTTACTTGGTTTTAATTTAATGAATACCTTTGAACTAAAACGAAAATCAGCCAAAGACACCATTACTGGTTTTAAAAAAACTAAAATCATTGAGGCCTTATCCATCAACGGAACTTACGATTTCTTAAGAGATAGCATGAAACTATCAGACTTAAATCTATCATTAAGAATAAGCCCAATCAACAATGTAAGTTTTGTTGCTACCTCTACTTTTAGCCCTTATGCATGGGATGAGAATTCTTTAAGAGCTAAGAAAGACTTTGCCTATAATTTAGGACAAGGCATAGGACGTTTCATCAACGCTAGCTTTAACACCACATTTACAATCACTTCTGAATCTAGTAAACGTAAAATTGAAGAAAACAAAGAAGCATTTAATGGAACCTGGAATTCGGATATCAATTATTTCATGTTACACCCAGAGCAGATATTGGATTTTGAAATTCCTTGGAAAATCAATTTGACACATGTTTTAAACATCAATCAAAATATTGGGAGAAATTCTTCCCAATTAGACAAATTTATTTTTGTAAACACGATAAACTTCAATGGTGACATCAATATTACGAAACGTTGGAAAGTTTCAAACAACTCTCTATTTGATATCAAAGCAGCTAAAATGGTCAACTCTCGTTTTACCTTAACTCGAAACTTACACTGCTGGACCCTAAACTTCGACACTACTCCTATTGGTTCTAACAAATATTTCGTGTTAAGACTCAACGCAAATGCACAAATGCTTCAAAGCGCCAAGATTCAATTGACAAAACCACCAAGTGTGTTTTAAATTCTTTTTTTCCAATTAATATTCTAGCTTTTAAAATTACTACCGATTTAATTGCTTTATTTTTCCTTTAAAACTTTAATCAAAGTTATATTTAAATATACGAATCCGAATACGCAAGAAAATAATAGAATATTTTGTTCAACACTTGGAGAAAACAAATTTGACCAATCAAACCCACTAAACCAAGCTATCTCACTATAAACAAGGTGAAACGGATTAAAAGTCATCAAAACGATATATGCTAATACTACATTAACTATTAGAATACCCAAAATAGATGTTAATTTTTTCATAAGTCTTAAAATTAAATTAATTACTACCTTTTTTACACTAATTATTTAAGAAATATTTCAATAGAAATCATTTTTTTAATATTGAAGATCACTTTTTAATTTAAACGATAAAAAGTTAAAAATATTACAATTAAAATCAATTTTACATATTAAATAAGCTCAACTAACATATGGATGTGTAATGCTAATAAATTTTCTAAATCAAACAGTTAATGAAGTACTATTTATAATATTGATTGAGAAATAAAAAGAAAATGGTTTATTCCGAGCAACATGAAACCAATTATCATCTTTTTTTTATTAAGATTTTATAGTATTCAATAAAAATCAAAAATCTTAAACAAAAAACGGCCTCACTTTCGCGAGACCGTTTTAATTTTTCAATGTAGAAACGAATTATTCAATCACTTCTAATTTCAACATTTTTGTAGATTCATAATTCTGAACTGTAGCAAAGTAAATGCCTTTTCCAAATTGTGTTAAATCAAGTTGCATTTCTTCACCAGCGTAAGATGTTACCTCTTGGTTCAACACTACTTTACCCTGCGCATCCATAATCGATACAATTACACTACCGCTTGTCGCTTTCAAGATAAACACTCCATTCGAAGGGTTTGGATAAATTGATACCACGTTTTGATCTTGCTCTTCGATACCTAATGTTGATTTAGGTTGAATATCAACATAAACGGTATACGTTACAGAACTTCCATCTTCAGCAACAATTGTATAAACAACAGGCTTCGTAAAATCAACTGTATTAGCACCACTAATTTGTTGAACATTTCCAATTTTCACTGTTGCTCCCTCTGATACCATAAATACAGGTTGGATTTGTGAAACCAAGGTACCATAAGGAACTGAAATACGGATTTCTTTTTTAAGTGAATCAATTTTACCTTCTGAATAAGGATTCATTGATTTAAAGAATATCACCATTTTTTGGTTGCTCTTCGGTAATTCTAAATTAATGATGTAATCTTTTTTCGTTCCATCCGCAGCAACCACAGTTACTGTAACAGGATTTGCAAAATTTAATTTAGAAACTCTTGATGTCAATGTAGTTCCTGACAATACTAATTTAGCACCTGGAGAAACTTCAAACGAAATCAATAATGAAGTAACATCAATTGACTTCGTTGAAGATTTAATCGTTACTGCAGTTCCGTTAATTACCCCTGGAATAATCGGTTGGTAAATACCGAAAGAAATTAATTCTTTAGCACTACTACCAGAAGTTGATTGAATTGAAACAACCACCGTATAGTTTTTAGTTGTACCATCTTCTGCAGTTACCGTATAAATTACAGTAGTTGTAAAGTTGTTTGTAGTAACCCCACTAGTTTGAGCTGCTGAACCAACTTTTACTGTTGCTTTCGGTGAAACAGTAAACGTTGCAATTAAAGAGGATAATGAAGTCCCATCTGGTAATACCACATTGATCGTTGTTCCATTAATTGTTCCATTAACGGCTGGAGTTTTGATACCAAAAGATAAGAAATCTTTATCACTACTAAGTTTTGGTAATTGAGTTACGGTTACTGTATATGTTTTTGTAGAACCATCTTCAGCAGTAACTACATAACTCACTATCGTAGTGAAATCGTTCACATTTTTCCCTGATTGTTGAGTAACATTTTTAACTGTCACTGTTGCTTTTGGTGAAACTGTAAATGAAGCTACCAATGTAGAAATATCCGTTCCATTAGGTACAGTTACCGAAATAGCAGTACCATTAATTACACCTGTTGCTTGTGGATTTGTAAATCCAAATGTCAAAATATCTTTAGCACTACTTAAAGATGTACTAGTTACAACAGTTACTGTATATGTTTTAGTTGTACTTCCATCCTCAGCAGTTACAACATAAGTAACTGCATTTGTAAAGTTATTTGCCGTTTGACCTGACACTTGCGTTGTAGCACCAACTTTTACTGATGCTCCTGTAGATAGTGTAAATTGAGAAATCAAACTTGATACGTTTGTTCCTGCTGGTATAGTTAAGGTAATTGAATTACCATTAATCACACCAATTACACTTAGAGATACTAATTTAAATGAAGTAATATCACATGCATTACTTTTTGGTGATTGTTGAACATTAACAGTTACAACATAAGATTTAGTGGTTGTACCATCTTCAGCTGTTACAGTATATGTTACTGAATTTGAAAAGTTATTTGCAGTTTGACCTGAAATTTGAGTCGTTGATCCAACTTTCACAGTCGCTCCTGTTGATAATCCAAACTGAGCAATTAAATTCGTCAAATTTGTTCCAGTTGGCACAGTTAAAGTGATATTATTTCCGTTGATTACTCCTGTTGTTAGTGGACTTGTAAATCCGAAAGAGGTAATATCACAAGCATTGCTTTTAGGTCCTTGCTGAACATTCACGGTTACCGTATATGATTTAGTAGTTGTACCATCTTCAGCTGTTACAGTATATGTTACTGAATTTGTAAAGTTATTTGTCGTTTGCCCTGAAATTTGAGTCGTTGATCCAACTCTCACAGTCGCTCCAGTTGATGCAGTAAACTGTGCAATAAAAATCGTAACAATATTTCCTGTAGGAACTGTCAATGTAATATTATTACCATTGATTACTCCTGTTGTTTGTGGACTTACGAAGCTATAAGCAGTGATATCACATGCATTGCTTTTTGGTGCTTGTTGAAAGGTAACAACAACGGTATAATTCTTTGTTGATCCATCATCTGCGGTTACAGTATAAGTTAGAGCACTTGTGTAATTATTGGAAGTTTGTCCTGAAATTTGTTTCACATTACCAATAGTAATTTCTGCATCTTGAGAGATTGTGAATGTAGGTATCAATGATTGTAAATTAGTACCTATTGGAACTGTAACATTGATTGTATTTCCACTTATAACACCTTGAGCTGCTGGATTTGTAAAGCCAAATGAAACAATGTCATTTGCTGAACTTAAGTCACAGATTGTTGGAAAGATACCATACGAAATTTTTCCAGTTGGAATTAATGTATCAAAAATGAACCCATTAGATGTTTTAAATCCAATATATGCAGAATTGATTGTTGCTCCACTCGCTTGATAATCATTTGAAAGAATCGCAATCGTATCTTGAGGTGTTGTAGTACTTGTTCCTCCCCATTCATTTTTATATCCAAATGAAATACCTACATAAAAATCACCTGAGAACTTTACTTTAGTATTACTTAAATCTAAATTATAAAATCCATTATTATCTAAACCTTTCGCAACTTCATCAACCGTTTTTGTTACTACGAAAATAGTATCTTTTGGTAATTTTGTTGTTGGATCTGGTTTGTAACCAATAAATTTCAAGGTGTTAGAAGGTGCTCCTGCAACTATATTTCCAAACCAATATGATACTGTTTTTAATTGGTGATTTTTTGTATCTCCAATGTCAGAATATTTTTCATATAAACCTTGGAAATAATATTTATTCACCCCTGTCAAATATCCATCCGTAATAAATCCTCCGGCACCAATTGAATATAATTTAGGTGTAGTATTATTTCCTTTTGCCCAATTGTCTAAATCTTGACAATTTTGAGTTTGGATAGTTACATTAACAGTATACGTTTTTGATGTTGTTCCATCTTCTGCGGTTACAATGTATGTTACAGTAGTTGTAAAGTTATTTGCTGTTTGCCCTGAAACCTGTGAAGTTGTTCCAACCTTAGCTGTAGCTCCAGTTGATAATACAAACTGAGCAATCAAACCAGTTACATTGGTTCCTGAAGGAACTGTCAATGTAATATTATTTCCGTTGATTACTCCTGTTGTTAGTGGACTTGTAAATCCGAAAGAGGTAATATCACAAGCATTGCTTTTAGGTCCTTGCTGAACATTCACAGTTACCGTATATGATTTAGTAGTTGTACCATCTTCAGCTGTTACAGTATATGTTACTGAATTTGAAAAGTTATTTTCTGTTTGACCTGAAATTTGAGTCGTTGATCCAACTTTCACAGTCGCTCCAGTTGATGCAGTAAACTGTGCAATCAAATTCGTAACATTCGTTCCAGAAGGAACCGTCACTGTGATTGTATTTCCATTGATTACCCCTGTTGCTTGTGGACTTGTAAAGCCATAAGAAGTTATGTCACATGCATTGCTTTTTGGAGCTTGTTCTATGGTTACATTTACCGTGTATTGTTTTGTTGTTGTTCCATCTTCAGCGGTTACATCATACGTTACAGCAGTTGTAAAGTTATTTACTGTTTGTCCTGATACCTGTGTAGTGGTTCCTACTTTTGCTGTTGATCCTGTAGATAGAGTGAAAGTTGAAATTAAATTTGAAACATTTGTCCCTGAAGGTACAGTTATTGAAATATTATTCCCATTGATAATTCCTGTAATTTGTGGGTTAGTAAAACCATAGGAAGTAATTTCACATGCATTGCTTTTACCTGTTAAAGAAATATCATCAAATCTTACCGTTGTGTATTTTGTATCATCCGTATTGTATACATGTATCCCTAGATAATAAGTTGCATCCTCAGTTACTGTAAAGGTTGAATTATTGATATAATACTTCCCATCTGCGCTCAATGTTGTAGCATTCATTACAGGTATAGTCATACCATCTGCAGTTGCCAACTTACCAACTTTTGTTTCGTATGTGCCCGCAAAATTCACTGCGGTTCCATTACTTGTTGTGTTTGCTGACACACGTGCATACAAAGATAAGTTATATGTAAACCCTTTCTTTAATTCTAAACATGGTGAAAAGGCCCAGTCATCTGACTTCCCTTTTGGCTCTGAAATACGTAAACACGCAACTGCTGCTTGTTGTGTTCCAGTTGTAACTATCGTATTTCCTGTATTGGCAACTCCAAATCCATAACCTCGCTTATCGATATCTAAAACAGTAAATCCATTCATGCTTGCTCCCTCAAAATTCTCAACAAACGATGATTGGTTTGTTACCAAAGTTGAAAGTTTGTTTGTTATAGACATTGATGTTGTATCATTTGAAACCAAAGCATCTGATGGTAAACTTGCATATGCCTTAATTACATACTTATTCGCTTGCGAAAAATCTAACTTACTAGTGAAAATACATAATGCAGTATCATTATAGGCTAAGGTATTTTTTGGTTGTAAGGTTTTATAATCTAACCATTGTGCATTTTCGGTTACAGCAGAACCTCCATTTATTTTGTAACTTATAGGTAAGGTTCCTGTATTCAATGTTGTCAAACCATTATTCTTAACATAGATTGCAATCTCATTGGTGTTCGTTAAACAACTCTGAACTGCCTGTGATTGTCCTTTAATTAACCCTCCAAATATCGCTACTTCATTCTGTGGTATCTCTGCAATTGTAACATCATCTATAAACCAAGCATAATCATAATCATTAGCTTCGGGAGTTCCTACAAACCTAAATCTAATCCATACTTGAGACTGATTTGCTGCTACAGATGAGATATCAATACCTACTAATTCAGGGTTTGCTGACGAAACATCTGATTTATATTTTGTATCGTTATAAACAAATTTTGTCCATTTCTGTCCATCTATACTAACTTCTAACAAAGTAGAATCTTTCCACTTACGATACAATTGATTATATTGTACTTTAATGTTGTTTTTTCCTAAT
>JBKCEW010000037.1:0-26835 GCA_046304235.1 Crocinitomicaceae bacterium
CTGTAGGTGAAGTCGGGTTAAGTGAAGCAATTCGAATTGAAGCAAAAAAACAAAACTTATTGGTAAATGTTGCAGATAAACCAAATTTATGTGATTTCTATTTAGGTTCAATCGTAACAAAAGGGAATTTAAAATTAGCGATATCGACCAATGGAAAGTCACCCACATTTGCTAAAAGATTAAAACAAGTATTGAATGATAGTCTTCCTGATAATATGGAAGAATCATTAGATAATTTAAATCGTTTGAGAGAGAATTTAAAAGGAGATTTTCAAGAAAAAGTGGATACATTGAATAAAATAACAGCTTCTTTGGTTGAAAAACAAAAACCGAAATATTGGTGGGATGTGAATCTGAAAAAGAGTTTTGCATATACGTTTGGTGTAATTGGAATTTTAATTGCAGGACATATATTATTTAGTCTGTTACCACCAGAAACGATTTGGAAATCATCAGTCGGATTATTTAATGAATTAAATAATGATTTTCTCTGGTTTATGTTGGGTGGATTCATTGCACAACTAATAGATGGTGCTCTTGGTATGGCCTATGGCGTAAGTGCAACTACTTTTTTATTGTCATTTGGAGTAAGCCCTGCTGTAGCAAGTATGAGTGTGCACGCTTCTGAAATTTTCACTAGTGGAGTTTCAGGACTTATGCATTTAAAGTTTGGAAATGTTAATAGTAAATTGTTTAAGAATATAGTTTTACCAGGAGTTTTAGGCTCAATTGTAGGAGCATATTTACTTTCTGAATTCGAAGCTTACAATGCATATATTAAACCAGTTGTAGGAGTGTATACTTTAATATTAGGAGTTATAATTATTTTAAAAGTAATTCGAAATCAACAGAAAAGAAAGAAAATTAAAAATGTTGGTTGGTTAGCCTCTTTAGGAGGATTTTTAGATGCGATTGGAGGAGGAGGTTGGGGACCTGTTGTTTCTTCAACATTAATTGCCAGAGGTAAAAATCCAAGAATGGTCATTGGTTCTGTGAATTTGGCTGAATTTTTTGTTTCATTAGCAAGTTCGTTTACTTTTTTCACCTTGATTGGAGGTTCTGGTTGGCAAACCATTTTAGGATTAATTTTAGGTGGAGTGGTAGCAGCACCAATCGCAGCTCACTTTTCTAAAAAGTTAAATGTGAAAGCAATGATGATTTTAGTTGGAACAATTGTCATAATTGTTAGTTTACGTATTATATATATGGCTATTTTTAAATGATGAATTTATTTCCTGCCCGCACCCTGAGGCTCTCGAAGGGAAAGGGAAGGAATGAAACTAAATAAACTAAAAAAACTAATAGCTTTTGCCTTGTGCCTTATGCCAATAAACTAATGACTAAAAACTAAAAACTATTGACTATAATGAAAAAAGTACTTTTAAGCGATTCAGGACCAGAAACATCAGAAGCGATTTATAGTTTTTGGAGATGGAACAATAATGAAGATTTGAATCTGGCAAAAATTCAAGAGGTATTAGAATATGTAATAAGCCTTGGGATCAATGCCTTAGATGTTTCTTCTATTTACGGGAATGGAAAAATACAAGAATTACTTGGAGATGCATTGGCTAACCTTACTATAAAAAGAGAGGATTTAGTCTTGTTTTCAAAAATTAGTAACAAACATCCTCAATTAGATGGAAACTATCAATATGAGCCACTTACTGAAAAAAGTATTTTGAAACAAGTCGATACCTTACTTTCAAGTTTGAAAACGGATTATATCGATGTTTTGTTGATTGAAGATTTTGATCCGTTGATGAATGTAGATGTAGTTGCTTCTGTTTTAACTTCATTACAATTGAGAGGAAAAATCAAACATGTTGGGGTTTCTAATTTCAATGTGCAACAACATAAATTATTTGCTTCCCGTTTATCAGAGGAAGTAGTGACCAATCATTTTGAATTGAATTTGTTACAAACAAAAGCATTGGAAGATGGTCGTTTAGATTTTATCAAAGAACAATACAGTAAACCAATGGCTTTCGGTCCTTTAGCAGATGGTCGAATTTTACAAGGGCAAGATGCTAAAGCAATAGCAATTCGTAAGGTTTTGTCATCGTTGACTGAAAAATATCAATCAAATATCGAGCAAATTGCAGTTGCTTGGATTCACAAGCTAGGTGCATTACCTATTATTGGTAGTTTATCAAAAGAACGTATACACAATGCTGCCACAGCAGGAGATATTCAATTGTCTTATCAAGATTGGCATCAGATATATGAAACAATAAAATCTATAAATTCATAAAATATGTCTTTAACTGTTCAAGAAATAGAAAACCTAGATTTACCTAATTTGTTAACTTTCTTAGCTCACAAATATCCAGGTAAAGTAGCCTTTTCAACTAGCTTGAGTTTCGAGGATCAGGTGATCACACATCATATTTTTGCGAATAAATTACCGATTCGTGTTTTTACTTTAGATACAGGTCGCTTGTTTTCAGAAACATATTCTGTTTTAAATGCAACAAGAGAACGTTACAAGCAAAACATTGAAGTGTTTTTCCCTAAACACGAAACAGTAGAAAAATTGGTTACTGAAAAAGGACCGATTAGTTTTTACGAAAGTCTTGAAAACAGAAAAGAATGTTGTTTTATCCGTAAAGTCGAACCATTAAATCGAGCTTTACAAGGTGTTGAATGTTGGATAACAGGATTGAGAGCTGAACACTCTGAAAATAGAAAAGCAATGCCAATTGTTGAGTTAGATGATAGCAGAGGAATTACCAAAGTTCATCCATTAACAACTTGGTCAACAGAAGAGGTAAAAGCAGAAATAGCAAAATACAATATACCCTACAATGTGTTGCATGACAAAGGATTTGTAAGTATCGGTTGTCAACCTTGTACACGTGCCATCCGAGAAGGAGAAGATTTCCGAGCTGGAAGATGGTGGTGGGAAAACAATGATAAAAAAGAATGCGGATTGCATGCGTAATTATAAATTATAAATGATGAATTATGAATGATCACTTTAACTCATAACTCATAACACATAACTCATAATTTAAAAAAGGTGGATTATTTAGATCAATTAGAAGCAGAAGCGATTTACATTTTAAGAGAAGTCGCAGGACAATTTGAAAGACCAGCGCTTTTATTTAGTGGTGGAAAAGATAGTATTTGTTTAGTGCATTTAGCATTGAAAGCATTTCGCCCTGGAAAATTTCCATTTCCGTTAGTGCACGTTGACACAGGACATAATTTCCCAGAAGCGATTGAATACAGAGACAATCTTGCTGCTAAATTAAGTGAGAAGTTAATTGTACGCTATGTTGCTGATACCATTAAAGAAAAGAATTTACAAGATGGAAAAGGTAAATTCCCAAGTCGTAATGCATTACAAACCTATACGTTGCTGGATGTAATTAACGAGTTTGAATTTGATGCTTGTATCGGTGGGGCTAGAAGAGACGAAGAAAAAGCGCGTGCGAAAGAACGTATTTTTTCAGTGAGAGATGAATTCGGACAATGGGATCCGAAGAAACAACGTCCAGAGTTATGGAATATTTACAACGGTAAAATAGACAAAGGTGAAAATGTACGCGTTTTTCCAATTTCAAACTGGACGGAATTAGATGTTTGGAACTACATTAAACGCGAAAATATTGAACTGCCTTCCATTTATTTTACTCACGAACGTGAATGTATTAAAACGGAACACGGTCAGTGGATGAATGTCAATGAATTTGTAACATTAGAACCTACAGACAAAATTGAAAATGTCAAAGTACGTTACAGAACAGTTGGAGATATGACATGTACAGCAGCAGTTGAAAGTGAAGCGTACACCGTTGATGATATCATTTCAGAATTGAAAGAAACACGAATTTCTGAAAGAGGTGCAACACGTATGGATGACCGCATCAGCGAAGCAGCGATGGAAGACAGAAAAAAAGGAGGGTATTTTTAATTATGAATTATTATTGATGAATTATGAATGATTTTTAATTAGTTGAATTTGAATTGAAATGATTTTTTTGATTAAATTAAATAGAGTTAACTAATACTTTTTTTATGCAATCAGAAAATATTTTTATACAAAAATCATTCAATTTCGCTGTGAATATTGTTCGTTTTTGTAATTCATCTAATAATAATTACCAGCAAAATATCTTGAATAAACAATTATTAAGAAGTGGCACAGCTGTTGGAGCTTTAATAAGAGAAGCACAGAATGCAGAGAGTAAAGCTGATTTCATTCACAAATTAGCAATATCTCAAAAAGAATGTGATGAAAGCTGTTATTGGTTAGAAATTTTAAATAAAACGAATATGATTGATGATTTAGTTTACAAGAATTTACATTTTGAGGCAAGTTCGTTGTTAAAATTAATACGTAGTGCAATAGTCACGACAAAGTCAAAAATGAAAAACAAAGAGTATTTATAAATAGGAAAAATGATGTTTATGTGGTTTAATTTCATTCATAACTCATAATCCATAATTCATAATTAATAAAGTGGAAATTTTAAGATTTTTTACAGCAGGAAACGTTGATGATGGGAAAAGTACCCTGATTGGACGATTATTATACGATAGCAAATCCGTATCAACAGATATTTTAGAAACGCTTACTAGACAAAGTAAAACAACGGGCGAAAATGCCGAGATTGATTTAGCTTTATTGACTGATGGTTTGCGTGCGGAAAGAGAACAGGGAATTACGATTGATGTAGCTTACAAATATTTCTCTACGGAGAAAAGAAAGTTTATCATTGCTGATACACCCGGGCATGTTCAGTATACGCGTAATATGTTTACAGGATCGTCAAATTCAGATTTAGCGATTATTTTAGTCGATGCTAGAAATGGTATAACAGAGCAAACACGTAGACACAGTATTATTTCTTCAATCGTTGGTTTACCACATATTTTAGTTTGTATCAATAAAATGGATTTGGTTGATTACAAGGAGGAGGTATATCAACAAATTGTTTCTGATTACAATCAGTTTGCTAAGCAAATAGGTGTCGCTAAAGTTTCGTTTTTACCGGCAAGTGCTTTTACTGGGGAAAATGTAGTCAATAATACAGGTAAAATGGACTGGTTTCAAGGTCCAACCTTATTTGAGTTTTTAGAAACAGTTGAAATCGAATCTTACCAAGATACAAATGCACCAAGATTTCAAGTACAATATGTTGTTCGACCACAAACAGAAGAGTTACATGACTATAGGGGGTACGCAGGTAGTGTGTTAAGCGGTTCTTTCAAAAAAGGAGATAAAGTTCACATTTATCCAGTGGATTTAACTTCAACAATCTCTAAATTAGAGAAATTTGAAACTGAGGTAGAAGAAGCACATGCTGGAGAACCTGTAATTATTCATTTGGAAGATGAAATTGATATTTCTCGTGGATCTACAATTGTCCCTATTCAAAATCAAATACTAGCAGAAAATTCGTTCGAGGCTGTCGTTTGTTGGATGGATAATAAGTCATTTCAACCAGGTCAAAAATTGCTATTACAACAAAATAGTTTCAGAACTAAAGCGGTGATTAAAGAAGTTGATAATAAGATTAATATACACAATTTCCAAAGTGAAGAAAGCGATGGTACCCTACATTTAAATGATTTTTGTAAAGTGACAATCAAAACCGCCGAACCATTAGCATTTGATACTTACAAACAAAATCGTAAGACAGGTTCTTTCATTTTAATAAACGAAAACACAAATAATACTGTTGCAGCAGGAGTGATAGAATAAATCTTCCCTCCTTAGAGGAGGGATTAAGGGAGGTGATTAAAACTTTCTCTCGGGTTTACACTAAATGTTACACAGAGCTTGTCTAAGTGAGACGCGATGTGGAGGGGGAGGAAAAGATAAGATGTTTATTGTAACAAAAGTTGAATAAAAAGACATTGTGACTTATTAAATTCACAAAAAAACAAAAATGAAAAACCTACTAACAAAACTCTTTCAAGCGCATTCGCAGAAAAAAACACTGCCAGCACCACAGTTGGTGGAAGCTTTTGTAGAGACATTATTAGCAATATTGTTTCCAGCATATAGTGTTAAAAAGATTGTTTCAAAAGAACAATTAGAAGAGGAAATAGAGAAAAACAAAAAGCAGTTAGAAGTTTTACTTTTGCATATTGAAGCAGATTTGACACTTTCTGCATCTGAAATTATAAATCAATTTTATGATGAATTACCTGTAATTTATGATTTACTATTGAAAGATGCTGATGCATTAGAAAAAGGAGACCCAGCAGCGAGAGGAGTTGAGGAAGTGATGCGTTCTTATCCAGGGTTTTATGCGATATCTATTTTTAGAATTGCAAATGCTTTGTTTAAATTGAATGTACCGTTTATTCCTCGCATTTTTACAGAACTAGCACATAGTAAAACAGGGATAGATATTCATCCTGGAGCAACGATTGGTAATTATTTTTTCATTGATCATGGTACGGGTATTGTCATCGGTGAAACAACAGTCATTGGTAATAATGTAAAGATTTATCAAGGAGTTACTTTGGGGGCGTTAAGTGTAAAAAAAGAAATGGCTGAAACCAAACGTCACCCTACAATTGAGGATAATGTAGTGATTTATGCCGGAGCAACGATTCTAGGTGGAAATACAGTAATTGGTGAAAATACGATTATTGGAGGAAATACTTGGATAACCGAAAGTATAGACTCTAATTCAATGGTTTATCATCAGCCAGAATTAATAATTAAAAATAAATCAAATTAAAATATATGCTAATGCCTTATGGCTAATGCCTAATTACTAAATAAATGAAACTAATAGAATTTATCGGAAACACACCTTTGGTTGAATTGAACCATTTGAATCCGAACCCGAAAGTAAGATTGTTAGCAAAGTTGGAGGGGCACAATCCTGGTGGAAGTGTGAAAGACAGAGCTGCATTTGGTTTGATTCAAGGAGGTATTGATAGTGGATTAATTAAACCAGATAGCAAATTGATTGAAGCGACTAGTGGAAATACAGGTATTGCTTTAGCTATGATTGCTCGATTACATAATTTGCATATCGAATTAGTTATGCCAGAAAATTCAACGAGAGAGCGTGTGTTGAGTATGCGTGCGTTTGGGGCTGTGGTTACCTTGACACCAGCTGAAGGAAGTATGGAGGCAGCGATTGATTATGCGCGTGCTAAAGTAGAAAATGAAGGGTATATTATGTTGGATCAGTTTGGAAATCAAAACAATCCGAATATGCATTACAAAACTACTGGTCCAGAAATTTGGAGAGATACCAATGGTGAAGTAACGCATTTTGTTTCAGCTATGGGAACAACAGGTACAATCATGGGTGTTTCTCGCTTTTTAAAAGAACAAAATCCAAATGTTCAAATTATAGGGGCGCAACCAGCAGATGGAGCTAAAATACCTGGCATTCGCAAATGGCCTGAGGAATACTTACCGAAAATCTTTGATCGATCAAGGGTAGATAGAGTAGTCGAGGTTTCGGAGGAAGAAGCAAAAGAAATGACCAAACGATTAGCACGAGAAGAGGGTGTTTTTGCAGGAATGAGTAGTGGTGGTTCTGTTGCAACTGCGTTGAAAATCATACCTAAACTTTCAGAAGGTACAGTTGTTTGTATCATATGTGACCGTGGAGATAAGTATTTATCTACCGACTTATTTGACTAATATTTCTCCCGCACCCTGAGGTTCTCGAAGGGAGTGGGAGAAAACAAAACATAAATTATTAATTTTACAACGTAAAAAATAAAACAATGATTAAAACAGACATCATTATTATTGGAGCAGGACCAGTAGGGTTGTTTGCTGTATTTGAAGCAGGATTATTAAAATTGAGATGTCAT
Organism: Crocinitomicaceae bacterium; assembly: GCA_046304235.1. Lineage (GTDB taxonomy): Bacteria > Bacteroidota > Bacteroidia > Flavobacteriales_D > Crocinitomicaceae > CANHVK01. The sequence continues at coordinate 7,804 of JBKCEW010000037.1, forward strand.
TTAATTGACTCTTTACCTCAACCAGGAGGACAATGTTCGGAAATTTATCCTAAAAAACCGATATACGATATACCAGGATTTCCATCTGTTTTAGCAGGTGAATTAGTAGATAATTTAATGGCTCAAGCGGCGCCTTTTAAACCTGGATTTACTCTAGGTGAAGCTGCGCAAGATATTGAAAAGCAAGAAGATGGTACGTTTATTGTAACTACTGCAAAAGGAACACAACATCACGCTCCGATTGTAATGATTGCTGGAGGATTAGGGGTTTTTGAACCACGTAAACCACCTATTGGTAATATCGTTGATTTTGAAGATAAAGGAGTAGAATATATTATCAAAGATCCAGAATTCTACCGTGGAAAACGTGTGGTAATTGCTGGTGGTGGTGACTCTGCGTTAGATTGGTCGATTTATTTAACTGAGAATAAAATTGCAAGCGAAGTAATTTTAGTACACAGAAGCAGTTCTTTCCGTGGTCATTTAGATTCAGTTCAAAAAGTAATCGATTATGCGGAAGCGGGAAAAATCACACTAGTAACAGAGGCTGAGGTAACAGGATTACAAGGGAATGATAAATTGGAAAATGTAGTTATTACACATTTAAAAGATGGTGAAATTGTAAAAGAAGCAGATCACTTTGTTCCATTATTTGGATTAAAACCAAGTTTAGGTCCAATTGCAAATTGGGGATTAGAAATTGATAAAAACGCGATTAAAGTTGATACCTTAGATTATTCAACCAATATTCCAGGAATTTACGCTATTGGTGATGTGAATACATATGAAGGTAAATTGAAATTAATTTTATGTGGGTTCCACGAAGGAACAATCGCATTACAATCTGCCTTTGCGCGTATTCACCCAGATAAGAAAAACGTACTAAAATACACAACTGTAAATGGAGTAAACGGATTTTAATCTAATCTCTATTATTATATTCAAGGTGCGAGCAATCGCACCTTTTTTTATTCAATTACATTTTGAAGTTTATTTTACAATCTTACAATCTTACAATCTGTAATCTTCTAATCTTTAATCTTACATTTTGTAATCTTAAAATATTTTCTAAATTTATAACCTATTCAAAATCTTTTGTTTTTATGAATTATAATTGGTTCATCCTTATTCTAGTAGTTTTTAACTCGATGATTAGTTTTTCACAACAAGATTCCATTATTAAAGCAAAAGTGGAACAAGAACCTACCTATCAAGTATTCTATAATGATGGCGTTACTCAATTAGAGAATAAACAGTATGAGATCGCAGTTGGATTATTTGATCATGTGATAAGTATGAAGTCTGATTTTGAACGAGGTTATTTTTTAAAAGGTATTGCTTTATATAATCTAAATAAATTCAAAGAAGCCTCTGAATCTTTCAATCAATCAATCAAACTATTACCAACGTTTGATGCGTTTTATTATTTGGCTCAAATTCAATTAAAAGATAAAAAATTGGAGGATGCATTAGTAAACCTTTCAAATTCTATTAAGTTAAAAAAAGATTACTTTAATGCTTATTACACAAAAGGTGTTATCCAATTTCAGCAGAAAGACTATGAATCAGCAATTAAATCGTTCGATTCAACCTTAATATACAATCAAAATTTTGGGTTTGCTTACAACGATAGAGGAAGTTCTTACCTTGAGTTAGGTAAACTAGATGCAGCAATAGAAGATTATAAAAACGCTGTTAAAATTAATTCTGAATCTGCTATTATTCACAATAATTTAGGAAGTGCTTATCGAAAGAAAGGAAGATATCTAGATGCAATTTTAACCTACGATAAGGCTATAACATTGAAAAGTGATTATACCTTAGCATATAATAACCGAGGAGTTGCTAAAATAGATAAAGGTGATTTTCAAGGTGCAATTGAGGATTTTAATAAAGCTTTAACATTAGATGCTAATTATGTTTTAGCCGTGAATAATCGTGCCAATGCAAAAAATAAATTAAAAGATTACAAAGGTGCATTTTTAGATTGTTCGAAAGCAATAGAAATGGATCCTAATTTTGGAATTGCTTATTTGAATCGTGGTATTGCTAAAGAGAATTTAAATAAATTAACTGAAGCGTGTGAAGATTGGCAGAAAGCTTTAGAATTAGGAGTAGAACAAGCGAAATCATTTATTGAATATTGTCATTAATTATCTCATTATGAGTTTAAAAAAAACATTACTTATAACAGCTGTTGGGTTTTCATTTAATTTTTCATTTTCTCAAAATATAGAATTTTCAAAAGAGAATTTTAAAGATCGAAAAGATGAATTAAAAGCAGCATTGAAAGACATCGAAAAGGGGGATGAATTTATGCATTTGGAAACATATTATTATAAAAATGCAATTCCTTACTATCTAAATGTGTTTAAATTAAATCCAAATAATGATGTTTTAAATTATCATTTAGGAAAAGCATATATATATTCTAATTTCAAAGATAAAGCTATTGAATATTTAGTTAAATCGGTAGAATTAAATCCACAAGTTGCACCTGATATTAATCTGTATTTAGGAATGGGTTACCATATTGATATGCAATGGGATAAAGCTATTGATGCTTACAACAAACATTTAGCTGTTTTACATCCTAAAGATGATACTGGTGTGAGAGAAGATATTCAGGTTGCACTAAAACAGTGTAATCATGGAAAAAATATAGCTGCTAATCCAATCAGGGTAAAAATTGATAATGTTGGTTCTGGAATTAATTCTCCATATCCTGATTATAGTCCTGTGATTTCTGCTGATGAATCGGTAATGTTACTTACGTCTCGTAGACCAGAAACTACAGGTGGTGGTATGGATCCTTTTATCAATGAACCATTTGAAGATATTTACATCGCTGAGCGTTTGAATGGGGTTTGGGGACAAGCTAAAAATATGGGGACCAATGTGAATACAGATGGACATGATTCAAATTGCGGTTTGTCAGCTGATGGACAGAAGTTTTTGATTTATAAGGATGTTAATAGAGGTGATGTTTTTATTAGTGAACTAGAAGGTACTGAATGGTCAAAACCGGATAGGTTAAATAAAAACATAAATACAGATTATCACGAGTCTTCATCGTGTTTTTCACCTGATGGAAATACAATTTATTTTGTTTCTGATAAACCGGAGGGGGGCTTAGGTGGTCGTGATATTTACAAGGCTACAAAAGATTTAAAAGGAAGATGGTCTGAATCCATTAATTTAGGAAATGTCATTAACACATCTTTAGATGAGGAGGGTGTATTTTTACATCCGGATGGTAAAACGTTATATTTCAGTTCTAAAGGACATTCTTCAATGGGTGGTTATGATGTGTTTAAATCGGTTTTAGATGAACAAACACAAACATGGTCAGAACCTCAAAACATTGGTTATCCTGTAAATACAACGGATGATGACGTCTTTTTTACTGTGTCTGCAAGCGGTAAACATGCTTATTATTCTTCTATTCGTCCTGGTGGTTATGGTGAAAAAGATGTTTACCGTATCACTTTCCTTGGGGAAGAGAAAAGAATGTTAACAGCTACGGAGGACAATTTAATAGCAAGTTTATCTGAATCAATTAAGGAAGATGTTTCGGCTCAAAAACTAGAAGTGCAAGAAGCTCAATTGACATTATTGAAAGGAATTATTTTTGATGATAAAACAAATAAGCCAATTTCAGCAACTATAGAAATTATTGATAATACTAAAAATGAAGTAATTGCTTCATTTAAATCTAATAGTGTTACTGGTAAATATTTAGTTTCTATGCCTGCTGGTAAAAACTATGGTATTTCTGTTCGGAAAGAAGATTATTTATTCCACTCTGAAAACTTTGATTTACCTAAAACTGCTGAATATAATGAAGTAACAAAAGATATTAAATTGAAGAACATTGCTGTTGGTAATTCCATTGTTTTAAAGAACATTTTCTTCGACTTTAATAAATCAACTTTAAGAAATGAATCTGAAAATGAAATTCAACAGTTGACTAAATTATTAACGGATGTTCCAACAATGAAAATTGAAATTTCTGGTCATACAGATAATAGAGGTTCTGATGAATACAATAAAAATCTTTCAAATCAACGTGCCAAAGCAGTTTACAACAGATTAATTGAAAAGGGTATCGATGCTTCCAGATTGACTTTCATAGGTTATGGAGAAGAAAAACCAATTGCAACCAATGACACCGAAGACGGAAGACAGTTAAACAGAAGAACCGAATTTAAAGTATTAGCGAAATAATATGATTTTAATTATTGATTGCGGTAGTCAGAAAACACCCTTTATAGAGGAAGCTGTTGATTTACAGATGGATTATATAACGGTTGGACTATCTGAAGTAACCAAAGTCGATACCGAGGATAAATTAGGAGTAATAATCTCAGGTGCCCCTATTTTAATTACGGAAATTGATTACTCAAAATACCTAGATAAATTATCTTTTCTAAAAGAGATTACCATTCCAGTTCTTGGAATTTGTTTTGGACATCAAATGATTGGATTATTACATGGAGCTTTGCCATCAAGGCAAAAAGAAGATCGTGATTGGCAAATAATTGAAGCCTTGGAAGAACATCCGCTATTTGATAAGATGCCCACTGAGTTTGAAATGATGGAAGATCATTGTGAATGTATTTCATTACCAAAAGATTTTATATTGCTTGGAGTGTCAGATGCTTGTGTTAATGAAGCGATGTATCACAAGGAAAAACCACTTTTTGGTGTACAATTTCATCCAGAGGTTTCTGGTAATCAAGGAACCTTACTTATTGAAAACTTTGTTAATATTTGTGTTCAACATCAAGATAAGCATCCTGTTTAAATAACGAACTTAGTAGCATGTTATTAAATAGAATTTGGATAGGAATGTTTTTGATTGCCTTAGTAACTGGGCTTTCAAAACTGATTTTTTGGCACGATTTAACCATTTTTGAAAAAATTGTATCATCTCTTTTTGATGCGGCAAAGTCTGGTTTTGAAATATGCTTGTTTTTTACTGGTACTTTGTGTTTGTGGCTGGGGTTTATGAAAATCGGGGAAGAAGGTGGTGCTGTTCGTATCATGACACGTTTTGTTTCTCCTTTGTTTTCTCGTTTATTTCCAGAAGTTCCTAAAAATCATCCTGCAATTGGTTCCATGATGATGAATATTTCTGCAAATATGCTTGGATTAGATAATGCGGCTACTCCGATGGGATTAAAAGCAATGAAAGAACTACAAACGCTGAATCCAGAACCCGAAAGAGCTACTAATGCACAGATTATGTTTTTGGTCTTAAATGCTTCCGGTTTAACAATTATTCCTGTGAGCATTTTGGCTTTGCGTTCTGCTGAAGGCTCTGCTTCGCCTTCAGAAGTTTTTCTCCCTATTTTAATTTCAACGTATTTTGCTACCCTTGGAGGATTAATATATTTATCCATTAAGCAACGTATTAATTTATTTAACAAAGTGGTTTTTGCTTATATAGGTTCCATTTCTGCTTTTATCATTGGTCTTTTGGTTCTGTTGGTAAAACATCCCGAATGGATTGCACCAGTGTCAGGTGTTGGAAGTAATTTATTCTTGTTTTTGGTTATTTGCTTTTTCGTGATTTTAGCCATCCGTTCGAAAGTAAATGTATACGATAGTTTCATTGAAGGTGCTAAAGGTGGTTTTGAAGTGGCGATTGGAATTGTACCTTTTTTAATTGCTATGTTAGCTGCGATTGCTGTTTTTAGAGCTAGTGGAGCATTGGAAGCTTTTACAGATGGAATAAAGTATGTATTAATGGCTATGGGAGTGAAAGCAACCGAATTTGTAGATGCCTTACCAGTTGCGTTAATGAAACCATTTTCGGGTAGTGGAGCAAGGGCTTTGATGGTGGAATCTTGGAGTACTTTTGGAGTTGATTCTTTTGTAGGTAAGTTAGCTTCTACGTTTCAAGGAAGCACGGAAACGACTTTCTATGTATTGGCAGTTTATTTTGGAGCTGTAAAAGTAAAAAATACACGTTATGCTGCTATGGGAGGAATAGTCGCTGATATTGTTGGTTTTACTGCTGCTATTTTAGTTTCATATTTGTTCTATGCCGTTTAAATTTTTCAAAAAACTTTTTCGCTCTGAAAAAGAGGCTATGGGTGCTCCGAAAGGACCTATGAAAGTGGGTATGAAATCTATTGATTATCCTCCTAAAATTTTAATAGCTTGGGCTAAAGCTGTTGAAGGAAATCAAGAGTTTCTGGATTTCCTAAAATACAATGGATATGAAGAATTAAATACCGCTTGTGCTGCCATTAAATTAAATGACAAAGCGCGTACTTGGTTGATGGAAAACGGATACCCTCATTTACTAGCCTTTATTCAAGCAGCGGAATCTAATAAAAAAGCATTGCATTGGCTTGAAAACAATGGATTTGAGTTATTATCTAAAATGGCGCGTGCAATTGATGCTGAACGTGAAGCATTGGATTGGCTTCAAAATACTCAACCAGTTGATATTGTTGTGTTAACATTAGCTATCAAAAAAGTCAAAGACGATATTGAAGATTATAATAACGATGTACACGTGTATAAATAATGATTAATGGTGAATTGTGAATGATAAATGAAAATACTTTTGCCTAATGCCTAATGCCTAATGCCTAATTATATGAAACTAAACGCACATTTTTACCTTTTAAACGACGATTTCTCACCTGAATATGCAGAAGCGAATCACAATGGTAAAGAATCAGAAAATAATCCCTTGTATGAATGGGAGGATGAATTAGACGTGAACGATGTCAAAAATATCGAGATTATCAGAAAAGGGGAGTATCCTTTGCGTGGAGAGATCGAATCTGGACCATTTGAGTTTATGTTGCCAAATATGTTTATGGTCGTATTGGAATTAGAAAACGGTCAACAAGGGGCTTTTGCTGTCTCTGAAACGATTTTGGATTCATACAAACACGAAGGTAATCGCTTGGATGTATTTTTAAAAGATTACGAACCGATGAGTAATCCAATTCCTGGTGTTTATATTGCTGCTAAAGAATTTCCGAAGGAATTAATCAGAGAATGATAAAACTTAAAAATATCTCATTCAAAAGAGGAAATCGAATGATTCTGAATGATATTTCTTTGAAGTTAAACAAAGGAGAAATTTTCGGGATTGTAGGGCCGAGTGGCGCAGGGAAATCAACCTTGATGCAAATCATGTCTGGGTTGTTGGATGCGGAAAATGGGGAGGTGTTTTTAGGTGGTGAACGTGTTCCTGGACCAGCCCATAGATTGATTCCAGGTCACCCAGAAATTCAATTAGTTAATCAAGAATTTGGATTAGATGTTTATCATTCAGTAATTGAAAATCTGAGGGTTAAGGCAAATCACTTAAATGAAAAATTAAAGATTGAAATAATCCAAGAATTATTAGAATTACTTGAATTAACCCACCTTGCAGATCACAAAGCAATCGAACTTTCAGGAGGAGAAAAACAGCGTCTTGCATTGGCGCGTGCATTAATAATGGAGTCTAAAGTCGTGTTGTTAGATGAACCGTTTGCTCATCTTGATGCACACATAAAAAGAAGTGTAATTGATTATTTAATTCGACTGAAGAAGATAAGAAAAACAACCTTTGTGTTTGTTACACATGATGGTCTAGATGTGTTGACTTTTGCAGATCGAGTTGGTTATTTTAATCATTCAAAAATTGAACGTATTGATTCGCCAATGGATTTTTATAATTTTCCAAAATCAGTATCGGAAGCAAGGTTTTTTGGCGAAATTAATCAAGTGTCTATTGATAAAACGAATTATTTATTCAGACCAACACAATATTCATTAGTGCCAACAGAAAAATTTTCAGTTGAGATTAAATTGACTTTCAAAGAAAAAATATTCGCTGGTCCATTTATGATGTTTATTTTTAAATCTAACAATCGAAATACGATTACTTTATTTGACACAAAGGATATTTCAGATGCCGATAAAATCTATATCGAAAAAAATTAGAACCCTTTCTTGGAAAGAGGTTGCTCAATTGTTTAAACAAACAGTTACTGAGTTTGCTAGTGAAAATAGTCTCTTTCATGGTGCAGCTTTGTCTTATTATACCATTTTTGCGTTAGTTCCTATTTTGTATTTAAGTATTGTGTCTTTTGGTCAAATTATAGGTCAAGAAAAGATGTTGGATATTATTGCTTCTGTATTACGTGAGCAAGTTGGAATCAAGGATATTAATGGGATTTTAGATTTTTTAAACGAAATTAATTTTCAGCAAAGTAATTTTGCTTTACAACTTATTGGTATTGTTGTATTAATGATTTCTTCTACAGCGATTTTGTCCTCGCTAAAAAACAGCATTAATGATTTTTATGATATAGAAAAAGTACACGATAGTAAACGTAAAATGATTCTTGCTACTTTGATTGATAAAATAATTCATTTAGGGCTATTAATGTTTTTCGGACTGCTAATAATCATTACCTATTTCGCAGAATTAATTCTTCTCTCTTTTGGTGATTTGTTACTTGGAAAACTAAATTACCTTCACTTTATATTTGATTTCCTAACCCAACATTTTGTCCCGTTATTGACAAATTTCACTATATTTTTCTTTCTTTTTAAGTATGTTTCGGACGGTATTGTTAGGTCAAAACTAGCCGCTGCAGGGGCATTGATTACAGCTACTTTATTGTATCTAGGACAGTTATTGATAAAGTATTATTTAACACATTATTTTTTCGCTAGAGATACAGGTATTGCAGGTACAATATTAGTATTACTAACTTGGGTATATTATACTTCTCAAATAATCTTCTTTGGGGCAAAATTCATTGCTGTTTACGCAAAGATATTAGGAGAACCGATACAGGTTAAATAAAGCATTACTTAAATAGAATTTCGTTAGTATATACAAAATCAAGATTTTTTAAATAAATTTACTATCAAGTGAAGATTTTAAAATTAATATTTTCACTTTAAGTATATGTTGAAAGTATCTTACATATTATCTCTTTTTTTAACTTATAGTTTTCTAGCTTACAATCAGAAAACAGCAGAAGATCTTGTTCAAGATGGATTTGAAAAAGTTGTTTCAAATAATCATAAAGGAGCGATTACTGATTTCACAAAAGCATTGAAAATTAATCCTTCTTTAACCGAAGCTTATGTTGCACGTGCAAAATCAAAAAAATCATTAGGTAAACTTCAAAGTGCAATTGCTGATTATAACCGTGTACTAAAAATTAATCCTTATGATCCTGAATCTTATAATGCTCGTGGAGAAATTTATCTTTCTTTAGGACATTTCACTGAATCAATTTCTGACTTTACATCTACACTACATATTAATAAAAAGCATGCAATAGCCCATTATAATCGTGGTTTTGCATATCAATCTACGGGTGATTATAAGCAGGCTATGAAAGATTATGATAAAGCTTTAGAAATTAATTCAAGTTTTGCTGAAGTGTATTTTGAGATAGGTAATATTATGGCTATTAAAGGTAGATACTCTGAAGCGATACAACAATTTGATAAATCTATTGGGATTAAAGCCGATTTTTCCAAAAGTTATATTGCACGTGGTGTAGCAAAAATTAAAACAGGCGATAACACCGATGGTTGTAATGATTTATCAAAAGCGAAAGAACTTGGAGATAAAGGCGTTGATAGTTTAATTCAATTGTTTTGTGAATCAAAAAAACAAACGGAGGGTAGAGAGGAGCGTTAATGAAAGAAAGTATAAACATATTAAAACGTGTTTGGGGATTTGATAGTTTCAGGCCTTTACAGGAGGAAATTGTCGAAAACGCAATAAACGGAAAAGATACCCTTGCTTTATTACCCACAGGTGGTGGTAAATCAATTTGTTTTCAAGTTCCTGGGTTGGCGAGAGAGGGTGTTTGTATTGTTGTTTCTCCTTTGATTGCACTCATGCAAGATCAAGTTGATCAATTAGAAAAACGAGGTGTTAGAGCCAAAGCTATCACAAGTTTAATGTCCCATCGCGAAATTGATTTGACGCTTGATTTAGCTCGATTTGGTGGCTTAGATTTTTTATATACTTCTCCTGAAAGATTAAAATCTAGGACTTTCATAGAGCGGTTTAAATTAATGCAAGTTTCCCTGATTGTAGTTGATGAAGCGCATTGTATATCAGAGTGGGGACATGATTTTCGTCCTCCTTATAGAGAAATTGCTTTATTGAGAAAATACCAACCCAATGTCCCGATAATGGCAGTTACTGCTACCGCTACTCAAGAGGTAAAAGAAGATATTATTAAACAATTAAATTTAAAGTCACCTTCGGTATTTGAAGCTTCTTTCAGTAGAGAAAATTTGAGTTACGAGGTGTATGTAGTTCAAAATAAAGAAAATGCTGTTGTAAGATGGATTCAAAAATTTCCTGATTTTTGTGGTATTATTTATTGTCAAACTAGAAAAAGTGTTAAGGAATTAGCAAATCAATTGGCTCTGAATGGAATTCAAACAGGGATATATCATGGTGGGTTGGATGCTGAATCTCGTAAATCGATGATGGAGAATTGGTTATCTAATCGTGTTCCTATCATGATTGCTACGAATGCTTTTGGAATGGGAATCGACAAACCTGATGTTCGTTATGTTTTGCATTATGAGTTCCCGAATAACCTAGAAGCGTATTTTCAAGAATCGGGTAGAGCAGGACGTGATGGGAAATCCTCTAGAACGTTGGTTTTGATTAAAGATGATGAGATGGAAAAACATAAATTGCTCATCGAACAACAATTTCCTCCTATCGAAACAATTAAATCAACGTATCGTGCTTTGTGTAATTATCTGCATTTAGCTATTGGTTCGGGTGAAGGAGAAACTTTTCCTATTCAATTAAATACACTTTGTTCAACCTATCGTTTAGAATTAATTCCGACTTTTCAATCGTTGAAAATTTTGGAAATGAATGGAGATATTTTGTTCAGTGAAAGTGTTTTTACTCCCACAAAATTGAAGTTTTTAGTTGGTAATACCAGTTTGTATAGTTTTCAAATTAAATACGAACGTATTTCTAAATTAATTGCTTTTTTAACAAGAAGTTATCCTGGTATTTTTGATTATTATTTTGCGATAAACGAAGATTTTGTTTCTAAAAAAATTGGAGTGACAGAAAGCGAACTTGTTAAACAATTGGAGTTTTTGGAAAAGAATGGAATGGTTGATATTTCATGGAAATCAGATGCTCCTAAAGTTACTTTTTTACACGAACGACTTCCTGATGACCATATGCGTTTAACCGATGAGGTATATAGAAATAGAAAGGAACGAGCTTTTAATCGCTTTGAAAAAGCAAGTGAATATGTCACGGGAACACATTGCAGAGAGCAATTCTTATTAGCTTATTTTGGGCAGTCTTCTCAACCCTGTGGACGTTGTGATTATTGTAAATCGAAGCGAAAAGTCCAAAAAACCATGTTAGAGATTGCCTCTATTATTGTTTTTCAATTGAAATCTAACCCAAAATCTTTCCTTGAACTTGAAAATCAAATTGGTGAACAATATAATTCAGAAATCAAAAAAGCGTTACAACATCTATTAATGGAGCAAAAAATCGAATTTTCTAACGGAAATTATCAATTAAACATTAACCATTAAACTTTTTATTTCTTAATTATTCCAGAATTCACAAAGTTCAACATAAGAGTGAAACGGATATAATTACTGTAATTTATTGATAAATCTCCTAGGTTTTTCGTTTGATATACAGGGAAATATAACCCGAAATAATTTTCAAATTTCAAACCAATACCAGAAACCATTGCTTCTTCCATTTTTCCTGAATGTTGAAAATGTGCATAATCTGTATATATTCCTAAAAAGTTAATGTATGGAATAGTGATAAACGTATTTGCAGAAACAACTTGTTTGGAAGTAATTAAATTACTGTTAGTTCGTAAATTACCCATTTTATCAATCGCCATGTTTCCATTTCCAAAGCGATTATTAAAGTAATTTTCATAATAGAAATCTTGAATTCCATTTAATCCTGATACATTGATTCCGTGTCTATTAATTAGCGAATTACTTCCTTTTATGTAATATACATTTCCAGCAAATAAACGAAGTGAAATAGGGTGCTTTTTATTTTTTAGTTGATAGTTAAAATTCAAATCTGCTTCACCTAATAATCGTTGTGTGTTTGTTTTTTCGTTTGAGATAGTTGTTTGTAACCATTCGTTTCTGATTTCAAAAGTGGCTTTGTATTTTGTTTTGGTAATCCCCATTCGATACCTCACAAAAGCTCCATTTTCAGTTGTGTTACTTTTTAAATAGTCTGTGTATGTTCCTTGTAAAAGTATATTTGCATGTATGTCTTTTTTGGCTTTCAATGTTCCTAGGGTTACATATAAAAATGGGGAATAGTTAATGTATTTTGATGTGTTTTTGAAATAGGAAGTATCCATTCCAAAAGATTTTACGGATGCTCCTAATCGAATGGTATTAAACAAATAACTTGGGAAAGCATTGTAACTCATTTCTGAAAAACCATTAAGATTCGATGAACCAAATCCATACATTGGTGCTATAGCATATTGGAATTTAGGTAATTCAACCATGTAATTATGTAAAATTACCCCTAATGATAGTTTATCAATATGATTTCCAGTGATTATTGGAGAATAATTAATGGTAGTTTTATTTGTATTCCTTGCTCCAGTTAAAAATTGAAAATGAATCGGTTCTAATTTTTTGAATAACTGTTCTTTTTTCCATGTATTGTTTGTTCTATTTAATTCCGGAATGAAACGGTTTGAATCCAAATGAAATGCGTCGATATCTGTTCGGTTAAAGGACACAAATTCTTTGTTTTTTATTGGATTAGTCCAATGACTTTCAACCAACTCACCTTTCACATACCCTTGAACGAGTGCCGGACCATGAATAGCTCCTTTATTTTTTACTTTCACGACGAGTTGATTATTCGCTTCTTTAACTGATGAAAGTTTGTAATCCATGTGTTTTGTAGTATTAATAAGTTCATCAAAAATCCAATCTAAATTTTTACCACTTACTCGTTCATACACTTCTTTTAAATCTTCTGGTTGTGGATGTTTGAATTTCCATTCATTAAAATATGTTTGGGCACATTTATCATAAAGTGAATCACCTAGATATTTGTGTAAATAAGTCATGATTAATCCTGTTTTTCCATATACAATCGCTCCGTAATTTGTGCTTGTATATTGGTCGGCACGAAGATTTAATGGCTGATCCAATCCTAATGATGCAAGTGTTCGGTAATTGATATCATTTTCATCGTGATAATCTAATTTTTTAGAACGACAAAGTACTTGATAACCTTTGTTTTTAATGGGTGTATTTGGATATTTCTTCAACCAATAGCGAACTTCATTAAATGTGTTCATACCTTCGTCCATCCAGGCATGGTCTCGTTCGTTACTTCCTAGTATACCATAAAACCAATTATGTCCCACTTCATGCATGATTACTCGCTCCAAGGATGCATCATCCGATTCATTGCCAATAACGGTTATCATTGGATATTCCATTCCTCCTCCTGCAGCAATCGTACCGTCAATAGCACTTACATGGTGATATTGATAGTCTCCATTCCATTTTGAATAATAATAGGTTGCATCATGTAAATACTCAAGTGATTTTTTCCATGTTCGGTAATTTTCCGGAGTAAAATACGCCCACGTTGAAACCTTATTTTTAGAATTAGGTAATTCAACTTCTCCGTGTAACACCTGAAAATGTTTATCAGCAAACCATGCAAAATCATGAATGTTGTTTTGGGTAAATCGAATTGTTTTGGTTTGCTTTGAACTAATAATTAATGCATTTCTCTTTTGTTCAAAGTATTTGTCGTTATTTATTTCGTTTTTAGTTAGTTCAGCCAATTGCATTAATTTTATTAATTCCTCTTGATTTTGCATTTCACCGGTTGCGGCAAGTATGTAATTTTCTGGTAAAGTAATGCTTACATCAAAACTTCCAAATTCAGAATAAAATTCTCCTTGGTTTATATACGGCATAGCGTGCCAACCATTTTTGTCATAAACAGCAGGTTTTGGATACCATTGCGTGATAAAATAGGCTTGGTCTGTATGTCCCAATCGTGAAACAGAAGCATCTGGAAGTTTTACTTTAAAAGGGGTAGTGATAGTGATTTTACTTCTAGGAGGTAAAGGTTGATTTAGTGTAATTACACAGACATCTTGATTCTTTTTGTCATAATTCCAGACAGTATTTTGTCCATTTACTTTAAAATCAAGGGAGTCAATATATCCATTGAATTCAGGATTGTCTAACGCTGTGTTATTTGAACCTGATTTTTCTCGCATTAATTGTTTTGCTAACGCTGTTTTCTTATTGCGGTAGGCATTAGGCCACAAATGAAAATAAAGTGATTTTAATGTGTCTGGTGAATTGTTAATATATTCAATTTCTTCAAATGCAGCTAATTCATGTTTGACATCATTCAATGAAACATTTAATTTATAATTAGTTGTTTGTTGCCAATATTTTTGGGAAAAACTAGTTAAGGCACAAATTAATGTACCGATTAGAATTAATTTTTTCATTGATTTAATTATGATTTTGTTTCTATTGTTCCGTCAGCATGTTTTGCAAATCTTCCACGAGTTCTATCGTGAACTTGGTCCAAACGAGACCATGGCCAACCTCCAAATTGTGTTGCATGATAATCGTTAAATGCTTGTTGGATTTCTTCTTTGCTATTCATTACAAAAGGACCGTATTGAATAACAGGTTCATTAATTGGTCTTCCTTGCAATACCAAAATTTTCACTTTTGCATTGGCTGATTTCAAAATCAATTGATTCGCGGCTTCAACCTCTACAGCATGATAATTAGGTATAGTTTGATTATTTATTGTTAATCCCTCTCCTTCATAATAATACAAAGTTCTGTTGATGCCTTCCGATGCTTTAGGGAGTTCAAAAGTAGCGCCTGCTTCCATCGTGATATTCCAAACGGCAACTTCATTATTTTTATCTGCTGCCCAAGAGTTTGGAGGAGGAGCAATGGGAGTTGTTTTATTTAATTCTCCAGCAATTACTTCTACGGTTGTTTTCTCCTCTTTAAACACGGGCATAATTTCTTTCCAAAGCATCTTGAAGTGAGGTTCTACCATTTTGTTTTTGCGTGGTAGATTCAACCATATTTGAAATAACTCCATCGGATTTTCTTTCTCCTCGTGAATTAATGGAAACATTTCTGAATGTTGTACTCCTTTTCCGGCGGTCATCCATTGTACATCTCCATCACCATAACGACCAGCAGCCCCCATCGAATCTGCATGGTCTACCAATCCCTCTCGTACTACTGTAATCGTCTCAAACCCTCGGTGTGGATGTCCTGGGAATCCAGGAACGGTTTGACCGTGATACATTCTGAATCCATCTTTGATTATGAAATCACTGCCCATGTGTCTGCCTTCCATTGAGGTGGTTGGACCCATTTCAGCATTTCCCTTCGGAAATTTATCTTCGTGGTGTACACAAAATAAAAAAGGATCAGCAGTTTCCCATTGAAAACCCAATGGTTTGATAGATTTAATTGTATTCATGGTAGTATTTTTAGCATTTTTTGATTGACTGAATGTTAGAGTAGGTAAGCCTAGTGCGGCAAAACCTAATCCAATACGAGAAAGAAAATTACGACGTTGCATGAAGATTATAGATTGGAAGATTGCAAATTACAGATTGGCAGATTTTGTTTGATGTTGCTTCTTTCCCCTCCATGTTTATACTGAGCTCGCCGAAGTGAGGAGGGATAAAGGGAGGTGAAAAGTAAAAAAAACTTGTCATTATTTTTAAATGAAAATTGGAATTTTTGTGTTATCTAATTTATTATTTACACACAAATCTGCAATTTTTAATTCAATATCTTTAGTTATGATAAACATGTAAACAAATATACTGAAAAGAGAGTTTGTAAGTTTTGTTACAAGACCAGAATTAACATCAACTTTATAAAGGACTCAATTTAAGTATTATTTTTTTTTTCGTTATTTTTGATTCAAGATTAAATTCTCAATATGAAAAAACTATTTTTTGCTTTTGCTTTAACAAGCGCTTTATTTTCTTGTAAAAAAGAAACGACAACTCCGAATAATTCGGGTAACAATACAACTGACACGACAAAAACTATCAATGATGTTTCTATTTCAGGATTTGATTGTGCAGGGGTTAAAATTGCAGGTAACCTTACAAAAGACAAAGTTGCCTCTAATGATACTGCTACACTTACCTATACAGGCGGAAACGGAAAACCATATGTAACAAAATCGTATACCTCTACTGGCGTTAGTGGTTTAACAGCTACTTTAATAGCAGGTTCCTTAGCGAATGGCCAAGGAACCCTAGTTTATACCATTTCAGGAACACCAACTACGGCTGGTACAGCTACTTTTGCTATTGATTTCGGTGGGAAAACATGTTCCATTAACATTAATGTAGAAGATGTAGCACAAACCATAGTGAAACCTGGACCAAACATTTCCGATGTAGAAGGAAATTCGTATAAAACAGTAACCATCGGAACACAAACATGGATGGCAGAGAACTTAAAAGTTTCCAAGTTTAACGATGGAACAATCATTCCAAATGTAAAAGAGAGCATTGAATGGTCAAAATTAACCACTGGTGCATGGTCTTATTACAATAACGATTTGGCTAACAATGCTAAATATGGTAAGCTATACAATTGGTATGCAGTGAGTAAAACAAGCAATGGCAATAAAAACGTTTGCCCTACAGGGTGGCATGTACCTACAGACGCTGAATGGACGGTTTTAACAGATTATCTAGGTGGAGAAACTGTAGCAGGTGGTAAAATGAAAGAAGTAGGCACAACCAACTGGAATAGCCCAAATACCGAAGCTACGAATATATCTTTGTTTACTGGTCTTCCGGGCGGGGTCCGCTACGACTCCGGTGGTAATTTCAGTGGCATTGGCGGCTACGGTTACTGGTGGAGTTCTACAGAGTACGAGACAGTCTATGCTTGGTACCGCAACCTGGACTACGGCTATGGCCCTGCAGGCAGAAGCGACGGCGATAAGGGAGTTGGGTTGTCTGTTAGGTGTCTCAGGGATTGACTTCCCTTCAATTCTTCAGTGTAAACTTCGCTCAGTCTGACAGTTGCGTGGATAATGCTTTAATGGCTTGCAAGTATTTGTGAGCCATTTTTTACATTTTGATGTAATTTGAATTTTTTGTAAATTTGAAATGTAAATTATTATACTATGACAACTTTTACAATCCATACCGAAAATAAAGAACAAGTAATTGCATTAAAAGCGTTTATGAAAGCGCTTAAAATCAAGTTTGAGGTTGGAAAGGAAGAAGCTCCATATAATCCAGAGTTTGTTGCTAAAATAACAGAAAGTGATCGTCAATATAAAAAAGGTAACTATACAACTGTTAAAAAAGAAGATTTGAAAGAATTTTTAGGTTTGTAAAATGGGTTATGTCTTAGGTTTTACAGACAAAGCAAAAGAAGATGTTGAATTCTTCAAAAATTCTGGCGATAAAACAGTGCTAAAAAAAGTAAATTCTTTACTTGATCAAATTTTAGAAACACCGTTTTCTGGTGTTGGTAAGCCTGAATCATTAAAACATGAATTGTCAGGATATTGGTCTAGACGAATTAACCGTGAACATAGATTGATTTATAAAGTTGTGGATTATTCGATTGTGATTTATTCTTTAAGAGGTCATTATAAGTAACTATCTAATCACTAAATCCTGCGCTAATCGTTTACAGATTTTTTACACGAAACTTTCCTTTTTAATAGTTTTCTGAGATGAATATGTTTTTATCATTTAAATCTGCTGGTTTAAAAGAATGGGTTGTATAGTATTTTTGAAGGTTAAAACTAATTGTAAGGTTAGAAATAACCAACATAAATAATTTAATTTTTCTTCTTTTTATTTTTTTAACTCTCTGTTTTTATTATATTTGTAATGTTACCATTTGGTAACATACCATTTAGTAATATACCGTTTGGTGATATAACAACAAATCGCTATGCAAGGAAATAATACACCTTTTGTTTTTGGGAAAACAGTAAGTATGTTTTCGTTTACAAACCGTGAAGAAGAGTTTGCTAAATTGAAGTCTAATTTAGTTGGTGGCATCAACACGATGTTGGTTTCTCCTCGTCGTTGGGGGAAATCTTCACTCGTAGAAAAAGTAGCCTTTGATATCGATTCAGAAACGACTCGTGTTGTTATTATTGACTTGTTTGCCATTGGGAGTGAAGAGGATTTTTTAGAAGTGTTTGCGCGTGAAGTACTAAAAAAATCTTCTACTCGTTGGGAAGATTGGGTAAGTCATGCCAAAAATTATTTCAAACATTTGTTACCAAAAGTTTCATTTGGTGTGGATCCAACTACAGATTTTAGCATTGGTTTTGACTGGAAAGATCTCAAGAAATACAGCGATGAGGTGTTGAATTTACCTGAAGTAATCGCAAAAGAAAAAGGAATTCAATTTGTGATTTGCATAGATGAATTTCAAAATCTATCGAATTATAATACCTTCGAATCATTCGAAAAAAAGATGCGTGCCGTGTGGCAACGCCAAAAAAATGTCACCTATTGTTTATATGGAAGTAACCGTCATATGATGGAAGAAATTTTCAACCATAGTTCAAAACCTTTTTACCGTTTTGGTGATTTCATGTATTTACCTAAAATTAAACGCGAAAAATGGATTTCATTTATTTTGGAAAGTTTTAAAAATACAGGTAAAGTAATAACCGAAGAACAAGCGGCATTTATCACCGATAAAATGAATTGTCACTCATGGTATGTGCAACAATTTTCACATTACGTTTGGGTAAAAACTTCTTTAGGAGTGAATGAATCTATCTTACACGATGCTATGCAAGAGTTAATGAATGTAAATACACCCTTTTTTCAAGCACAAGTAGAGTCGTTAAGTAATAAACAACTAAAATTAATAAAACCAGTGGCAACTGGTGAAAAAAAAAATAAGATTGTTCGCGTAATGCAAGACTATAAAATAGGAACAACCAAAAAAAATATTAAG
>JBKCEW010000038.1:0-8610 GCA_046304235.1 Crocinitomicaceae bacterium
TAGATTAAATCAAAATTATTCTTTTTTTGGAGGAGATAATTTACAGAAACACCTTATTAAACGATGGAAAACATTGTTCTTGGAATCTGAAATGTTACCATTTCTCTCCTTTTTTTATTTTAATTTCAATATTTTAACTTGGAAAAATAGATGGAGTTTAAAACAAGTTTTATCTATTTTTCGTAAAATGTTGTATAATGGATATTATTATTGATTTTTATTAGCTTTATATTTCCAGATGTAATTAAAATAGAATTGTAGACTTACTTCTAAATTTTTCAACCCAATGTAATCCCTTCTTAGTAAATTCCAAACTACTGTGAAATGAATCTAGACAAAAATCAGAAAAATAGGTTTTGTTTGATTGAGAAGTAAATTTTTTCAATCTTTGTTTCTTAGAGAGATATATTTCATCTTCCAGATTTACGACAAAATTTGGAATCCATTCTAGCGATGTAGATGGTGTAAAATATTCCATTAAACTAATTGGCTTAATTCGACAAAGAGCTGGACCTAAATTATTTATTTTTTTATGAAAAAAATGATTGTCAATATTACTAGGGGTTAGAATAAGTTCGTGATTAGTTAAGATGGTTTTTTCTAAAAAATTGATAATAAAATCTTCTCCTTCCATAATTGCATCAAAATCGATCGTATGTATGGTTACATTGGAAACCCCTTCCCAAAAGTTTTTCATCTCCTGATGTCTTAGACTAGAAGTTGTTTCATCACAATGACCACCTTTCGTCATACAAACTAAATCAAAATGAGTTTCTGGGTATTTTAAAATAGTACCAGACATTCCATACTCAATGTCATCAGGGTGCGGACTTAACCCTAAGACCTTTTTAAAATTAAGAAAACGGGTACTTGGTGTCATACTATTGATTTTAGTGAAACAAAAGGGTTTCCAGTAAAAATTTTTATTCCTTTTCTACGTAAATAGTCCCTTAAATCCTCGCTTAAAGGATGATTATCTCCAGTTATCTTTTTAGAAATTACATCAAAATACGTTGTTTTATTTTCCCATTCTAATTTAATTTTCATTTCTTCTTTCAAATATAACACCAAAATATTTTGTAATCCTTTTCGTTCTTCCGTGCTTTGCTTCCAGTAAGATAAAATAGGATTAATTAACTTTTCTAATGAATCTTTATCTAGCGGTTGTGGGTAATAATTTTCTTTTAATATTCTACAAGGAGTTCCTGCAGCCATTGAATTTGAAGGGATGTGCTTGGTTATAATGCTTCCAATCCCTATTACACAGTTGTCTCCTACAGAGGTGTTCGGTAGCATGATAGTACGGGCAGGTAACCACACATTATTTCCAATACTAACTGGTCCAAAATCAGAAGGAAAACCTTGCGTGACGTCTAGCCATGCACCATGGGTCCAAATCATCACTTCTGTACCAATTCCTACTTCATCACCTATGGTAACAGGACTATTTGGATTAATTAATGTATTTTCAAAAATTCCAACATGTTGTCCAATGTTCACAATTGCCTCTTTATTAGTAAATCCTCCTCTACCAACTTCCACGGATTTTGACATATATAAATACTCTCCTGCAATAAATTCTTCACACTGAATTGTCGTTCCACTTTTAATAATGGAACAATCACCAATCTTAAATGTACCTCTGACGTTTATGGTTACATCTTCTGCTATCTGACAGTTGTTTCCAATGACTATTTGTTTCGCAGTAATATTTTTATATTTCTCCATTTAATTTAAGTTGTTAAAATTAATGATTATTATTAAGATATTCCTCACAATATCGAATGTTCTTTATTAATGATGGCACATCCACTTTAATGATACGGTCTACATGTTCTATTCTATTTTCCCCTGTAGTTTTGTTTAGAGGTGTATACGGAATATCCTTTGTTTTTTGGCTTCTACATAATTGATATGCATAATGAACATTTACGGCAGAAGCAAGTTTCCAATGAGGGAAAGGGTTTGCATAATGGGCAAAATCTTTTTCTAAAAATTCCAAGGCAATTTTCATTGGTTCCATGAAAATAACATTAGAAAAACCAGCTCCATGGTTTGTAAATACAATATCCGAATTGTTCATATAGAGTATTTGATCCCAAACACTAATTTTTTCAAAGGATATGATTTCGAATCCATATCCTTTGAAACATTGTTGGATTTCAAATTCATTCTCAATAGCTCTCTTTACATTAACACCTCTTGTTATGTAAATTTTCTTAGGAAACTCTGTTAATTTTGATCTGTTTTTTGCTTCGAAGAGTAAGCGATTTCGAACAATTTGAATATGGTCAGGGCAAAAGTAAGAAGTAATTTCTCTTACTTCCGGAAAAATTAAATTTTCTACAAACAAATGATGTCCACCTGGAATTCGAAATTTTTCAATTTGAATAGCTTTCAATGTTTCTTTTATATATGGAATATCATCCCATTCTTCGGGATACAAAAGAATAATATCTTTTAATCCTATTTCATTTTCAACCCTTATAAGTCGTTGTAAATATTCCGTAATCCAAAAGCTGTAATTTAACCATTTGGAATGAATTAATAGATATTTTTTATCTTTTAAGTGAATGGAAGGGATGCTTTTCCCAAATTTACAGACGAGGTATTGTTCTAGAGCAGTTTTCCAATAATTAAAATAAAAAGTATGATCGTGTTTTGATTTTAAATTTAGGCCACTTTTTGCATCTAGAACGCCATTTTTTAATACAAAACCATTATTTGTGACGAAGACATTTTTGAGTCTTTTTGTTTGGGGAATTGAAATAATATAGTCATTAACCCTCTCAAATAATTTTTTTTCGGATTCTTTTATATTTATTGGATATTTAATGGATATCTTCATTATTTGCTTTGTGAATGGTTTATGTTTTAGGATCGTTCTTCAGATTAATGGTTAGCAAAATGAATAAAAAAGGTAATAATGGGGCTTTAAATCGAACTAATACACCAAAAAGTCCAGAGGTGTACCCTGCAAAAAAACCAAGGATAAGTGAAAACATCATGGCCATGATTAAGAATTCGTTTTCTCTAATCTTTTTTATAAATAAAAAAATACCACTACGAAATATCATATTAACAGTAAGAATTAATAATAAAAGTGTTTCCAATGAAGAAATTAATATGAACAAACTTCCTGCCTCCCACAGGAAAGGTCTGTAAAACGAAGTAAATATAGACTTTGGCATGGCTTTTAACATCCCAAAAGGTGTAAAATCTGTAATTCCTAAATCATATTTTGCACCACCATATTCCTTATTGCTTTTTAGATCCGATTGAATTATTTGTGCTTCTGTGGTGATTTCTTCTGCTTTGGAAGATTTGAAAAATGTTAACATGCTTAAAAGAATTAGCCCCATAAGTAATAATTGAATAAATAACTTGCTAAAATTTGAGTTTCCGGGTCTATTACTAAATCTAATTCCTATTGCAAATAAAAAAGGTCCAATTGCAGTTAACAACATGAAATCTCTGATTTGTATCAATAAAAAGTAAATGACAAAAAGTCTGGTATAAAATAAAAAGTTTTTTTTTTCATTTTTATCAAAGTAATGAAACAGATATACAATCGCATAAATAACGCAAATATAAACAATAGTGTCTTTAGAAATTCCCGTACACCAGAATGCGGTAGACGGAAGGAATAAAGTTCCAATTGCTAAGTTTCGTTCTTTACTTACCTTATATTTTAGAGCGAGTTCAAATAATTTCCAACTTGCTTTGAAAGAAAAATAAGCACAAATGAATGTCATAGCAAAATAACTCCGAAAAGTTATAAACGTTAATAAAGTATATACTTTAGCAGTAAAAAGACCTTCTTTTTCTAGGTAGATCCAATTTGGAGGCACCCCCGTACTCATGTCAAAACTATAATACCTACTTGACATAGGAATTGGACTTAAAATTTCCTCAAAAAAAAATAAAGGTTTCTCAAAAAACAGGTTGTTAAATTTTTGAGCAGTATCCCAATACGCTGTTGTATCACCACCATCATATTTATAAATGTATATAATTGAAAAAGCTATTGCAGAAAAGAATTTAAAGAAGAATCCAATGCGATAATATCTATAATGTGAGCTATTTTTATTCTTTTTGTATGTAGAGGAAACAAGTGTAAATAAAATGATGATCCAACTAATTATTGCCAAAGCATCAAATACACCTAAAAATTGATATGTTCCCTCTTGAATCATTAATTTTCACTGTTTATTTCGTTAATTTCTTGTTTCGATAAATAGGTTATCAAAACAGCAAGATGAGGTAGTTGTAAACTAAAAAAACTACCTGAAGCAAGCGCATCAGCTCCAGCTTTTTTTGCGGCAATTAAATTCTGGAAATTATTTGCTCCTCCGTTAATCACTGTCGGAATATTTAAATCTTGGATATATTTATTTATCAAATCTAAATCATAGCCCTTAAAAGTACCTTCGCGTTCTATAGTATTAAATATTATTTCACCTACACCCAATTTTAGACAATATTGAATGTAGGCATTTAATTCCATGTTAATCTTTTGGGTAGATGATTTAATGTATGGCACTATTTTTTTTGTCAACCAGTGTTTATTTATATCTACACTTGCCACTATACTTTGCGCTCCATAGAGTTTAATCGCATTTTCAATCAAAGCAGGATTCGTGTAGACTAATGTATTTACAATGATTTTTTCAACACCTAAAGTAAAGAGGCGCTTAATATCTTCTAAGGATTCAATCCCTCCACCATAGCCGATAGGCATAAAACATTCAGCACATAATTCTTCAATGTATTCAAAGTCAATTTTTGATTTTCGTTTCGCGGCATGGATATCGATAATTAGTAATTCATCTACGCGTTTTTCATTAAATATTTTAATGGCATTTAGAGGATCCCCTAGGTACTTTGGTTTTTTATACTTTACTGTTTTAACCAATGCACGATTACAGATTTGGATTATCGGAATAACTCTCGTTCTTAACATAGTTCAATAAAGTTTTTCATAAGTTGCAGTCCAAAAACATGGCTTTTTTCTGGATGGTATTGGACGCCATATATATTTTCTCGATTGAAAGCAGAAGTGAAAATTCCATGGTAATCTGTTTCGTGTAAAATATCTATCTTATCCTCGCAGCTTACAAAATAAGAATGCACAAAATAGAATCGACTAGGTATTTCAAAATCTGTATTAATCTTATGACTTTTAGATGGAATAATTTCATTCCAACCCATGTGTGGAATTTTAATTTCGGGTTGATTTGGGAACGTAAATTTGGTGGTATTTCCTTTGATCCAATCCAATCCATGTACATTACCTTCTTCACTGAAGCTGGTCATTAATTGCATTCCTAAACAGATGCCGAGAATTGGAGTTTTTTCTATTAAGACTTTGTGATTCAGTGTTTCTATTAAGTTTAGTTTTTGCAAATTTACCATCGCCTCTTGAAAATGGCCAACACCAGGAAGAATTAGTTTGCTGGCATTCCTAATATCTCTCAAATCATTCGAAATAATGGCTTGGTGCCCAATTTTTTTTAGAATATTTTTTAATGAGCCTATATTACCCATCCCGTAATCAACGATAACGATCATCTATTTCTTTTTTATGTAAAAATAAGCAACTCTTTAGTATTTACGTAATAGAAAATTATTTAATTCTTTGAATTCTGCAATGAAAATTGAATATTTCAAAAATCTAGGGTACATTTTATGTAGCTTTGTTGAAAAATTGTTCGTATGAAGGTATTATTTTTAGCTACCAGTTCCTTTCCTTTTGGTTATGCAGAACCACTCATTTTCGATAAACTAAGAACATGGACTGAATTTGATCAAATTATCGTGTTTCAACCGCTATCTATACAACAGAAACCTTTGTACGCACTTCCAAAGAACATGCACGTTATACAATTAAAAAATTCTTTATCCACTTTTGAAAAGTTATTTGGATTAAAAAATATATTTTCACCCATTTTACGTGCTGAAGTAAAATTGTCAAAGCAGCGGGGTATTACATGGAGTATTTCGCACTGGAAAGTCTTGTTGAATGCATACTCTATAGCATTAGCCAACAAAAAAATATTACAAGAAACCTATGCTACTTTTCCAACTGAATTTACTTCGGTTTATTTTTTAAGTTATTGGTGTACAGAAGCTACGATTGCAGCTGCTTTACTAAAAAAAGATAAGAAAAATATTCGCTTAGTTACACGTATGCATGCCTTTGATTTATATGAAGAAAGGTATGTGCCAAACTATCTACCTTTAAGGGGGTTGCTACTTCAATATTTAGATAAAGCAGTTTTTATTTCAGAGCAAGGAAAAAACTATTTTACTGCCAAATATGCTTTTTTACTTCAACAAAATGAGGAAAAGTTACTCGTGAGTAGGTTGGGTGTTTTTAAAGAGGACGTAGATACACTTTCTAACATTGATCTTCCAACTTCCAAATTTACTATTGTTAGTTGTAGTTCGTTAATTCCGTTAAAGCGCATAGAATTGATTATAGCGTCTTTAGCTTTGCTCAAAGATACACCTATTCATTGGCTCCATTTTGGCGATGGTCCATTAATGCAAGAGTTATTTGCGCATGCTACTACTTCTTTGCAAGGTGCTTCTATCACTTTTGAATTTAAAAGTTTTGTATTAAATCACGAGATAAAAGAATTTTTTGGTAAGAATAGGGTGGATTTATTTGTAAATACGAGCCAATATGAAGGTTTGCCAATAAGTATGATGGAAGCCATGGCATATGGTATACCTTGTGTAGGAACGGATGTTGGTGGGGTATCTGAAATAATTCAAATTTCAAATGGTTATTTATTACCAGTAGACTTTTTACCCAAGGAATTAGCAGAGCTAATCCTAAAATTTACTATGCTTCCTGTGGAGAAGCGTTTGGAGATGCAACAAAATGCGTATGCTACTTGGAAAGATAGATTTGATGGTGCAAAAAATAGCGCTATGTTAAAATCTGTTATTCTCGAAGAAGAAAAACAATGTAGTCTATGTTTATTTGATACCACGATGTATCCATCTATTTCCTTTGATGCTCAAGGTGTTTGTAATGTATGTCACGCTAACCAAAAGCTACAAGAAAAAACACTATTTACAGACGACGTTAAACAGAGAAAGCTTTCAACTCTTTTGGCTGAAATTAAGCAGCGTTCTTCTAAAAAATATGATTGTTTAATTGGGTTGAGTGGTGGCGTGGATAGCTCCTATGTAGCTTACAAGGCTAAAGAATGGGGTTTGAATCCTTTAATTTTGCATATAGATAATGGGTGGAATTCCGAATTAGCTTCTATGAATATAGAGAATATCGTAAAGAAGTTGGGTTTTGATTTATATACATACGTGATTAATTGGAAGGAGATGAAAGATCTTCAATTAAGCTTTTTAAAATCCTCGGTTGTTGATATCGATTTACCTATGGATAACGCAATTATGGCAATTAATTTTAAGATTGCAAATAAATTTGGGATTAAGCATATATTATCCGGCGTAAATACCGCAACAGAAGGTTGGATGCCTACCGATTTTAGTCATTATAAATTGGATGCACTAAATATTCGCTCCATCCAACGAAAGTTTGGAACCGTAAAATTATCTACTTTTCCGACCGTAAGTCCCATCTCTTTTTTTTGGCACACACGCATTCGAAATATCAAGTTTTGTGCACCATTAGATTATTTAGACTACAATAAAAATGAGGCAAAGGCTACATTGATTCGTGAATTTGGATGGCGCGATTATGGTGGAAAACATTACGAGAATGTATTTACTAAATTTTACCAAGGAGTTATTTTACCGCAAAAATTTCATTTTGACAAACGTATTTCTCATTTATCTGTTTTAACTAGTTCTGGACAATTGACTAAAACGGAAGCTATAGAGCATCTGAAAGAACCTGCTTATAAAGAAGCGGAATATATGGATGATAAACTGTTTTTTTGTAAAAAAATTGGTTTGTCTGAAGAAGAATTTGATGAAATAATGAAGCGTAAACCAGTTAGTCATTTAAAGTTTACATCTTATGTGAACATTATCCAGAGATTGATCAAATGGAAAAATAAATTAACGTTTTACAAATAAAATTCTGTCCCCTGATTTAGAATCTACGATAGAGTCGATCACTATTTTTTGAAAAGAGGCTGGGAGTGTCGTTTTTTGTTTTGCTAACACATACTCAATTTTAGTCTTTTCTATCAATTTTAGTAACGCATTTTCGTATTCTTTTCGATTCATTGCATGTGTAAGAATATAGCGTAGATGGTTTGGACTGAAATTGTTACTTTGTTGTGAATTTTTAGCGTAGTGTTGATTTGGAAAATTAAGCGAATAGAACTGAAAACAATCTTTCGTTAAAAGAAACTCGCAAGGGTAGTATCCATACCAAAATCCTGGAGGAATCGTTTTATAATCCATATCACTTAAAAAGTATCCAAATTTTGGGTTAGGGTTTTTTGCTAACAAACTAGTTACTTTTTTCAAAAAATCTTTACAATGCATTTTAGCTATTGAAATTTCTCGTCGTGTTTTAGCATGAAAGTAAGTTTGATACATGTTATTTATGCAAATTATTAGGATGAAAATTAAACTAATTTTGCTTTTTAAATTAGAGCTATACGTAAC
>JBKCEW010000039.1:0-6951 GCA_046304235.1 Crocinitomicaceae bacterium
ATTATAACTTGGTCTTCAGGATTTCCTAATTGGTTTCTATACGTTATTTCAAATGAAGTATCGTACAAAGCTAGTTTTTCTACAAAATGAGAACTTCTATTTCCACCTGTTCCGCTACTTTTAAATAATTGATTGACATCAAAAGTATTTGTTCTTACTTCGTGAGTCTTAAAAAAAGAAATAGGTAAAAACGGTATTTCAAGTATAGATGTAGGTGTTGGTCTATTTAACTTTATAATAAAATCTTGATATACTTGGTTGTTCTTTGATTGAAAATGATAAATTTCTAACGCTAATTTTTCAAATTCTTCCTTTGATTTTAGGCTGAAAATTTTGTTTTATATATCAATCATAGTAAAAATATATAAAGCAATAAAATAAGAACTACTTTATTTTTTTTTGACGAATTCGAAAATAGCTGTAATCGGAAGTAATAAAGACAGATTATAAAAGATATCTTCTACAGGTATTGTGATGATTCGCCAACCAACGATATGATTTTCACTATACCATACTATCGGTTTAGGTGTAGTTGCTCCAGTTAATATGCCATTAACGATTAAAAAAGGAATGAGTGCTACTAGAAAAGACACGACAAACCAGCCATACCAAGATTTCTTTAGAATAATTCCAAAAATTAAAACTAAAATTATTCCTGTTGTAACTGCTGAACACGTATACCAATTTCCAATACCATTTGTAATTAATAATAAACCTAATCCAATAAATCCGTAATTGAATGGTTTTATGAATTTTGATACGTTTAAATTTGGGAAATAATATCTAACAACCTCGTAGATAAATAAACAAGCGAATGGAACTAAAATAAAAAATAAAACTTCCTCTAATGGAAGATTTACGATTTTAATGGTTGAAATATAATCTGCTGTAAAGCCCCAAATCGATTTTTTGGTAAAAAGTATATCCCAAAAAATAAATAGGGTGGAAATAGGAACTATCGATTTAAATAAAGGATTGAAATAAGTGTAAAAGTGAACTTTTTTATCAAAACTTAAAGCGAAAGGACCTATGATGGTGAAAATCATAACCCATCCATATAAACTCATACTGTCGGTTTTTTACGTTCAAATATTAGTTTTGCCTCTTTGTAATATTTTTTTGGAACCACAAGCATTCCAAAACATTCTCCATGTTCTTTACCAATATGTTTATGATGTACTTTATGTGCTTTTCTTATAGCCATAAAATAAGGATGATCAATATCTCTCAACCATTTAAATCTTCTGTGAATATATACATCGTGAATCATAAAATACGTAAATCCATATAGAGCAATTCCGTAACCGAGCCATACAGGAACATAATTGTCATTCATCATACCTAACATGATACAAAGCCAAGATGGAATTGCATAGATTAAAAAGAATACATCGTTGCGCTCAAAAAAATGTGGTTTTACATCATGGTGGTCTTCATGAAAATACCACATCCAACCATGCATTAGAAATTTATGTGTTGCCCAAGCCATGAATTCCATCGCTATAAAACTTAGAAGCATTACAAAAGGTCCCCACCAATACATATTAATTAAGATTTACGAATTATTAGTTATGATTTAGTATTGATTAATTGTAGGGTGAAAAATACAACTAATACAATGTAAAGACAATTATACACACTATTTTGTTCAGTTAGTTTATTTTTTTGATAAACAATATGAATTACTAATGAAATTAGAAACCAACACACATAATTATACAAGGGGATATGGTTGTTGGCCCATGACCAATAATCAGATTTTATAGCAACTGGTTCAATAAGAATATCCAATCCTACCATTAAAAGGGAGGCTATAATAGGAGTGAAAATTTTATGATTCAATAATTTTAATGAAATACTATGACTAACTAAAATTAATACCACCCAGTTTAATCCGATGATAGGGGGAATATCGAAAATTTTAAAACCTAAATTTGCCCCATATTTATAATTGCCAAATAAATAATGGGTATGAACACCAATCCATTCTACGATATATCCAGTTAGAAACACAAATAGGATAAAAACATAAAAACGAAATGTTTTAAACTGAGATGATGCTAAAACTATAATAAAAGAAAGTAGAAGGTTGTAAGGACTTAAGCCCAAAAAGTAAGATTTTGAATTAGGTATTGCTAAACCAACTGAACCAACCAAATGAAATAGGATCACTATTCCGATATAAATGTTGGTTTTATGTAATTGGATGAAAGACATATACTAACTTAACAATCTAATTTAGAATATGTTTAATATAAAAAATGATGATAAGGATATCTTATTTTAAATATTTCTTTTACAGCCTCATAAATCGTATCTTTTAATTCTTCGATGTTGTCCTTGTTTTCAGCTGAAATAAAAACACAATTTTTATTATTCATTTTAGACATCCAAGTCTTTTTTAATTCCTCCAATGATATATTTTCTTTTTGAATAGGAGTGGGGTCATCTTCTTCTTTGGGAATATGTTTGTAAGCATCAATTTTATTGAAAACAAGTATGGTTGGTTTTTCAGTATGTTCTAATTCTGCTATGGTTTCATTCACAACGTTGAAATGATCCTCAAAATTAGGATGTGAAATATCAAGAACATGCACTAGTAAATCAGCTTCTCTAACTTCATCTAAAGTTGATTTAAATGACTCAATCAATTGATGAGGTAGTTTTCGAATGAATCCAACGGTGTCCGTTAATAAAAAAGGAAGATTTTCTATAACTACTTTACGTACAGTTGTATCAAGGGTGGCAAATAATTTGTTTTCAGCAAAAACTTCAGATTTACTCAACATATTCATGATGGTGCTTTTACCAACGTTGGTATAACCAACCAACGCAACGCGTACAATTTGACCTCGATTACTACGTTGAGTTGTCATTTGTTTGTCGATTTCCTTTAGTTTTTCTTTCATCAAGGCAATTCTCATTTGTATCACTCGACGGTCACTTTCAATTTGACTTTCACCTGGACCTCTTAGTCCAATTCCTCCTTTTTGTCTTTCAAGGTGGGTCCACATACGGGTCAATCGAGGTAACATGTATTGTAATTGAGCGAGTTCTACTTGAGTTTTAGCGTGAGATGTCCTCGCTCTACTTGCAAAAATATCCAATATTAAAATGTTTCTATCTAGAATTTTACATTCTAATTCACGTTCAATATTTCGTAATTGAGAAGGAGATAATTCATCATCAAAAATGACCAATTTTATATTTTCTGCTTGAATGTACTCTTTGATTTCCTCTAATTTACCTGTACCAACAAAAGTTTTAGGATTAGGTAAGGGGAGTTTTTGTAAAAAACGATTTTTAGTAATTGCACCTGCTGTTAAAGCTAAAAATTCTAACTCATCAAGATGTTCAATAGCGGTTTCTTCGCCTACTTGTTGAGCGATTACACCTACAAGTACGCAATCTTCTTCAACTGCATCAACAGTTACATGTCCTTCGCTCATTTATTTTCTTAACGTTTTAACGTATTCTACTAAAGACTTAATATCCTTTGGGTTTGTAATCATATCTTTAAAGGGCATCATCCCTTTTTCATTCCCATTTAAAATCGTATTTTCGATTTCTTTGTCCGAAAGTTTACTAATTGACAAGTCTGCAGCTCCTGAAACACCTTCTTTACCATCAGCACCGTGACATGCATCACAATGTATGGCATATAAAGCTTGCGGATTTGAAGGTGTAGTTTCTTCTCCTTCAAGTTTTGAAGAAGATTGGTTGTCAGTTGAACAACCAATCAATAATAAAATAATAGCAAATAAAGGAATTATTTTTAAAACCATGCAGCTGCTAAATTTGCTCTGAAAGGCCAAGGAATACCTGCTAATAAAACAATTAAACCAATTAAGTACCATTTAGCAATATATTGGTGTTTAGTAAAAGGGGCTCCTGCTTTTTCTGCTTTTTTACGACCAATCGTAATAATAACGATAGCAGCGACCATCATTAAAACATGTTCCATACCGTAAAATCTAGTGATAGCATTTTTCATCCAACCTGATTCAAAACTAACTTTACCACTTTTGAAATATAGAATGAATCCAATTAATAATTGAGTATGTAGTGAAATCATTGCAAAAAGATTAATCATCTTATCTTTTTTCTCATAAAGAGAAACTCCTTTTCTCGAAAATGCATTGATAATTGCAAAAATGATTAAGATTAATGCGACCCATCTTAAACCTGAATGTGCGTGAATTAAAGCGTTCATAATTTTATCTTTTTAAAAGTTCAACTAAAGTATCTAATTCTTCGACATCCTCGTCTAATTTTTCCATTTCTTCTTCCAAAGCTTTGTCTTCTTCAGACATTTCTATCCCTGGTTTAATTTTAGCTTTCGGTTCTTCATTAGATTTACAACTAACAACAGAGAAACCAATAAAAAGTGCTAAAACAAAAAATAATTTTTTCATAGCGTTTCGATTTTTAAGTATACAAAAATACATAAAAAAATAGCGAACAAAATTTTTCAAAGCGTGTTTGATAAACGATAAACATTTAAATTTACACATCTAAAAATTAAAATTTATTACGATGGCTTTTGAATTACCTAAATTACCTTATGCATATGATGCATTAGAGCCACATATTGATGCAAGAACAATGGAAATCCACCATTCTAAACATCATCAGGCTTACATTACAAATTTGAATGCTGCAATTGCAGGAACAGATTTGGAAGGAAAAACAATCGAAGAAATTCTTCAAAATTGTGCTGATAAACCAGCTGTTAGAAATAATGGTGGTGGTTTTTGGAATCACAACCTTTTTTGGGAAGTTATGGCACCAAATGCGGGTGGTCAACCAACAGGCGAATTAGCTGAAGCTATCAATACTACTTTTGGTTCTTTTGATGCTTTCAAAGAAGAATTTGCAAAAGCAGGTGCTACTCGTTTTGGTTCTGGTTGGGCTTGGTTATGTGTTGAAAATGGAAAGTTAGTAGTTTGTTCTACAGCTAATCAAGATAACCCACTAATGGGAGAAGGATGCAAAGGAACTCCAATTTTAGCAATGGATGTTTGGGAACATGCTTATTATTTACATTACCAAAATAGAAGACCTGATTATATTAATGCATTTTTTAATGTAATTAATTGGTCTGTTGTTGCTGATAAATTTGCTGCGGCAAAATAATTTTAGAATACTGATAACAAAAAAAGAGTGCTACTTGCACTCTTTTTTTGTTTGATTTTATTTTGAAAAAATCAACTGATTGTTTCAATATTTTCAACCGATTCAACAGCTATGATTTCAGGGGCTACTTTTTTAACTGCCTCTTCTAAACCAGCTTTAAGTGTCATCATACTCATTGAACAAGAACTACATGCGCCTAATAGTTTTACTTTAGCAATTCCTTCATCGGTAATTTCTAATAACTCCATATCTCCGCCGTCGGCATGTAAAAATGGACGTAATTGTTCGATAGACTCATTTATAAGTTTGGATAATTCTTCCTTAGTTCGTGTCATTATTTTTTTATGGTTTCTAGTGTTTTTATAAAAGTACGAGTTAATTCTTCAAAAGCATTTGCAGTTGGTGTATTGTCTTGAAAAACAGCAGGTCTTCCTACATCTCCTGCCTCTCTTACACTTTGAACTAAAGGAATATGACCTAAAAAGGGAACATTCATCCCTTCTGCTAAATTTTTTGCACCATCTCTACCGAAGATGTAGTATTTATTTTCTGGAAGTTCAGCAGGTGAAAACCAAGCCATATTTTCTACGATTCCTAATACGGGTACATTTATATTTTCCAATTTAAACATATTTACCCCTTTTCGAGCATCCGCTAAAGCAACTTCTTGCGGAGTACTTACAATGACAGCCCCATCAAGTGGAACGGTTTGAACTAAAGATAAATGAATATCTCCTGTACCGGGAGGTAAATCAATTAACATATAGTCAAGTTCTCCCCAGTTAGCATCAGTGAGCATTTGTGTTAGTGCTTTTGCCGCCATAGGTCCTCGCCAAACCACAGCGTTATCTTGATCAGTGAAAAAACCAATGGATAGTAACTTTACTCCTAAATTTTCAACAGGATTTATTTTACCAACACCATCGATATCTGTCATCGTAGGTCTTTCACCAACGACATCAAACATAGTTGGCATTGACGGGCCATATATATCTGCATCAACGATACCTACTTTGTAGCCCAATTTAACTAAACCTCCTGCTAAATTTGCAGTAACGGTAGATTTTCCAACACCGCCTTTACCAGAGGCTACTGCAATAATGTTTTTAACATCTGGTAAGACTTTTCTTCTTGCGGCTAAACTTTCAGCAGGTAATCCTTTAATAATGGTTGTGTATTCGATAGAATCACCAAAAGTTTGCTTTAAATTATACTCTATAACTTCTTGTAATCTTTTGCGCGCATGCAAAGCAGGATTACTGATATACACCTCAAGTTTGATTGATGTATCAGTAAATTCAATATTTTCAATCAAATTTCCAGAAACCAAATCTTTCTTAAGATCTGGCTCAACAATGTTTTTAAGGATTTCTAATATGTTTTCTCTAGAAATAACCATGATTTAAGAATTTTGATTGTTTGGTTTAAGTGATTCAAATGATTTTTCGAGTAAATCAACTATTCTTTTTGAAGAACCTTCATCATTGTTTTTTAATAGATAAACAATTCCATTTATTTCTTTTATTTGGCAAATGTGATAAGTAATATGTTCTGTACCAACTTTTTTAGATGCATTTTTACTTCCACTTACTTTTAATTCTCTTTTATAAATGATTAAATTTTCAGTATTTTTTAAAAAAGAGATTTTATAAAATTCAAGATTTTGTAATTTGTCTTTTTCAGCTTGGAGTATTTGTTTATCATCCCCCCAGTCATCTATTCTAAATTTAAAATTTGGACCTATAGCAATGTCCCATTTGAAATCCCCTTCAATATGATTTACTTCTACTTTAGTTGATGCACCTATATTGAAAG
>JBKCEW010000040.1:0-5531 GCA_046304235.1 Crocinitomicaceae bacterium
TTTATATTTTACATACTAAAAACGATTTAATTGAATCCGTTTCAGGTTATTTCTATACGAGTAAACCAATTTCAAATAAACGTACAATTCCAATAGAAACTGCTAAAAGTAAAATTTTAAATCAAGAAAAAAAATCAATAAGCTATCATAATCTATTACCAATATATATAGAAAATAATGATGGTAAATTGGTATTATGTTATGAATTTCTAATTAATGACAAATTAAATTCATTGTCCGAAAAAGTGTATGTAAACACTAAAAATAACAAAATTGAAAGAAAAA
The DNA here is from genome assembly GCA_046304235.1 of Crocinitomicaceae bacterium. Taxonomy (GTDB): domain Bacteria; phylum Bacteroidota; class Bacteroidia; order Flavobacteriales_D; family Crocinitomicaceae; genus CANHVK01. The sequence goes on from JBKCEW010000040.1 coordinate 286, forward strand.
TCAACCAAAAACATTTTATAACTACTCCTATTGAAGTGGAAACTAATTTAAGTGGGAAAAAAATAATTTATACAGATTATACAAATGGTGTTTATACATTACTAGATAGCACTAGAGGGAAGGGTATCGAAACACTTAGTTTACAAAATCAAACTACAATTGCTGACGCAAAACCAATCATAGATAGTACTAATACATGGTTTTCACTTAAGAGTAAAATAGACAGAAGTGCATTAGATGTTCATTATGGTGCAATATCCACTTATGACTACTTCTTAAAACAACATAATCGTAATAGCATAGATAATAAAGGTTACAAGCTTACAAATATTGTTCACTACGGTCAAAACTTTGTAAATGCATATTGGGATGGCACAAAAATGATTTTTGGAGATGGAGATAATAAAATCGGTCCATTAGTTTCTTTAGATATTATTGGTCATGAAATTACACATGGACTTACATCTAATACAGCAAATTTACTTCTAGAGAATGAATCTGGAGCCCTTAATGAATCTTTTAGTGATATTTTTGGAGTTATAATCGATTTTTATACACGACCAAATCAAGCAAATTGGACTGTTGCAGAGGAAGTAAGTCCGTTAATTCGATCATTAGAAAACCCATCAATAAACAATGATCCTGATACATACTATGGAAAAAATTGGAAACCAATTGGAGGAACAGATTTTGGCGGAATACACTCTAACAACGGTGTTCAAAATCATTGGTTTTATTTACTTGTAAATGGAGGTGTTGGTATAAATGATAAAAATGACACATTTAATGTAGAGGGAATCGGCATAGAAAAAGCTTCGAAAATAGTTTTTAGAAACTTGGTTTACTATTTGTATCCACAATCAAACTATAGTGATGCTCGAATTGGATCTATTAAAGCAACAGAAGATCTTTTTGGAGGTTGTTCAAAAGAAGTTGAAAGCGTAACTAATGCTTGGTATGCAGTTGGTGTAGGGAATAAATATCAATCATTTATAAAAAGTAATTTTAATGTTTCTTACAACAATGGATGTGATTCGTTAGAAGTTACTTTTAACAATTTATCACAAAATTCCAAAAATTATTTATGGAACTTTGGTGATGGGACATTTTCAGAAGAATTTGAACCTCGACATCAATTCAAAAAAATTGGTAAATATAGTATAAAACTAATTGCTTATGGAGATAATGTTTGTGGCGAAAAAGATTCAATAAATAAGATTGATTACATCAATATTACAGAAAGCAATTTTATTGAAGAAAACATAACGTATACATCTTGTGGTTTACCCACAGTTTTCAAACCATCAATTCAATTAGATACATTAAGCACTCTAAATTGGTATGATAAAAACAAAAAGTTGATTTCAACTGGATTAACATATACATTTAAAGACAAAGAAGATAGCATTGTTTTTTTTGATCCAAATCACTATAAGTTGGGTAATACAAACAGTAATTTAAACACAGCATTTTATAATTTCAATGTTAGACATCTCGTTTTTGATGTTTTACAACCACTAGTAATAGAGAGTGTTGAAGTAAATGCTCAAAGCTCTGGTGAGCGAATATTTGAAATTAGAGATCCGTATGGAAAAGTTATGATTTCTAAAAAAATAAATATCCCAGCTGGTGTATCTAGGGTAGAATTAAATTTCAGAATAGATCCTGGTTACGACTATCAATTTGGAATAGGTGGAAATTTAATTGGATTATCTAGAAGTAATACTGGAGTAAAATATCCCTATGAAATTAAAAATCTAATTTCAATTAAACGAAGTAATGCTCAAAATGCTGGTTTTGATTTTTATTATTTTTTCTACAATTGGGATGTAAAAAAATTAAAATGTGAGAATATTATTTACAAGACTAAACTAAAGGAAGATAAAAAAATTTTAGATACTTTTCAAATTGAAAATAAAAATGATATTCTTTCAATCAATATAGATACTATAAACTACAATATACATTGGTTTGATTGTAGTAATAATCAGGTTATTTCATTTAAAAATCAGTCTTTTTTTACACCTAATAAAAACGGTGCTTACTCCGCAACTATAACTGATTTACAATGTAATACAACTGACACTTTAAAATGTATTGGATTCTCAACTCAATCAATAAAACAGAATTATAATTCAAATTATGAAATCAGTCCGAATCCATTTTCAGATATAATTCAAATTTCAAATAATATAGAAAATATAGAAAATTTCAAAGTCGAAATTAAAAGTGTAGATGGTAAAATAATACTGAAAAAAAATCTTATAAATGAAGTGATTGATACCTACGAGTTATCATCAGGCATTTATATCATTTCAATAATTAATTTGAAAAATGTGGTAGAATTTTCTACTAAAATGGTTAAACTATAGTCTAGATTTATATAAAATAGTCTTAAATAAATTTGCTAAAGAAATTAACAATAATATTAAAGCTCCTATTCCAAAACTACGACCAATAAAATCACCATTATTCGTGTAAAAAGTTTTTATATTATTTCTTTTGAGCTTTTGACTTAAAACATCCTCTTCCCAATATTTTGACTGTTTAATAACATCACCTCGTTGATTAATAAACCCAGAAATACCTGTATTAGCAGATCTAGCTAAAGATTTTCTATTTTCAATAGCCCTAAGTCTTGAGAATGCAAAATGCTGTCTATGACCAGGAGTATTTCCCCACCATCCATCATTGGTAATGATGAAAATTAATTGTGCGCCTTTTCTACATTGCTCAGCAATGAAATTACCATAAACTGATTCATAACAAACTACAGGAGCAAAGATCATCTTATGCGAGCGCATAACTTGAGCATATTCCTCAATTCCTAAAGTACCTGAAGCTCCACCATTATCAATAGATAACTCTTCTAACCAAGGGAAAATATTTGAAAAAGGTATTTTTTCTACACCCAAAACCAATTTTGATTTGTGTACGAATGAAGGCTTATTATGAAAATCAACCAACATCGAGGAATTATAAAATTCTTCAAAACCAGGACCATCATATAATTTTCTTGATGCTCTTGATTTTTTATATTTAAAAAACCGCTTAGTAGATGCCCCGATAACCAAAGAAGCATTTTCCCAAACCGCTTTTCTTTCAACTAAATAATGATAATAAATTATTCTATCAACCTCATCTTCATAAAAAGTAAATGGTAAGGCGGTCTCTGGTGCTAATACAAAATCTGTTTCATTCGTTGCTTTTTTATCAACTAAATCACAAATCTTATCAAGCTGATTTTCAATAGAACCAACAAATTTTTCATTGTATGGATCTACATTAGGTTGAGAAACGATAATGTCAGTATTTACACCCTCATCTGCTGAATTGTTATAAAGGTAGATTGAAACTAAAATTGGAAATATAATAAGAGCTAAATAAGTACCTAATAAAAAATATAAATCATTTATTTTTTTCTTATCAATAAAAATCTTACTTACTATAAAAAAACCTAATAAATTTAAAATTAGTACCCAAAGTGTACCTCCTAAAACGCCAGTAATCGAATACCATTGAATGATTTTAACACTATTAGCAAATATATTACCCAAATTCAACCATGGCCAAGATAATTCCCATTGATAGTGAATATATTCAAATGCAATCCAAAATAAAATCAATGAAATATAACCTTCAAATTTTCCAATCCTTTTCTTTGTAAAGTGAAATAACTGAAAAGTGGTTGCCATAATTAATGCATTTAGAATGAATGCAAATATTGCACCACCAGCACTTGCATTCCAAATCCACCATGTTGTTCCAACATTATATAGAAAAAAAGTAATGTAAGAATGAATAAAAAGATTAGAAGATCTATAGCTATTATCATAAATCTCTTTTTCAATAAATAACAATGGAATAAAACTAAAAAAAGCAAAAAATGGTAGATTACCAATTTCTGGAAAGGATAACACCAAAAAAACTCCAGAGACAATGCTTAATATAAATCTATTTTTTCTTCCTAGCCTTAACATAATTAAAACAAATACTTTAAAAACTTATTATTCAAAACTGTATATATTTTAAATTCTCTTCCTACTTTGTCTAGAAATATAATTTCAGAACCCTTAAGAGGAGAATTAAGTATGTTTTCGCCATCAAAGTTATAGATATATATAAGATTTGACAACTTGTCCTCTATAATAATATAACTTTGACCTTCAAAGTTTTGAACAATATTATAATCGATATTTTTTATACTTGGTAATTTCACTTTGATTATACATTCACCCATAACATCAAACAAGGCCAAATTTTTGTCGGATAGAACACCTACTACATTGCTATTTGAAAATGTTTTAAGTGCAAATAACCTCTTTCCAGATGCACATTTTTTGAGATCTCCATCAAAACCATTCCGATACAACTCATTATTTTCGATGTAAAAAAAAGCTTGAGATTCATTATTTGTTAGGAATACTGTGTTTTTATATTTTAATTCGACTTTATTTATAATATCATTATTATATAAATCAATAAAATATGCTGTTTTATCATCATAAACTATCGCCGATAAATTATCTGCTTCAAACAATGAAATAGATTTTTTTACATTTTCTAACTCTAAATTCAACCTACTTTTCACATTTCCTTTAGAGTCACAAATAGAGAATACTTTTTTCTCAGAAAAACCCAATAGCTTATTTTGCTTGAAAAAAGTGAAATTAAATGGTAATTCTGGTTTACTTTTCAATATAATAGGATACCCATCAATTGATTTAAAATCTTGATTTAAAGAATATAACTTTTCTGATGTAGTAAAAACTAAATTTTCACCCTGATCATTATCAATTAGTTCAGGTGATCCAATAATATCCCCTTTATATTTTACTCTTTCGACTTCTCTGTCATTTTCAAATTTTATGATTTCATCAGTCGTAAAAACAAATACATATTTTTTACCAACTACAAAATTTAATACATTTTTTAGATTAGAAATATTTTCTTGTTTTATCTTGTCTTTTTTAAAATCAAAAGCAATATATTCTGATAAATTTTGGTTGTTTGAAGCAATAGTATGCCTAGAAATTATATTTGCTTTTCTATAAATTGCTTCTTGAGGTTGATTTCCAAAAACATATCCAATTTCTCTTGAGGTATATTTCAATGTTTTTTTATCATGAATTATGTTACGAATGAGTTCAAATTGCTCTTTCGATTCGCTAAAAAATAATTTATTCTCAAAAATTTCTAAATAAAAAAAATCGTTTAATTTTTTTGACTCACCACAGAGGAAAGTA
>JBKCEW010000041.1:0-65412 GCA_046304235.1 Crocinitomicaceae bacterium
CTGATAAAATTGACTTAATTAGAAACAAAAAGACCTCTCAGAGGAGTGATGTTTACAATATTATAACGTCATCCTTATTTGATCCTTCAAAATATCAACACGCAACAAAGGAAATATTTCAAGAAATAAATCTTCGCTTATTTAGAAAAATTCATGAAGAAAATCAGCATGAACTTACTAAAGAACAAAATGAAAATTACAATCAAATTCTAACCATATTTGAAGAAAATAGTGAACTACTATACGAACTCATGACACCTTTAACAAGAGCAAGATTCTGATATGGTTGTTATTTTTGAAAGAAAACCTAGAATAATAACTTAACTTTAATAAATCAAACTATGGAATTGTCTGTTCCTAAAAGTAGTTTGGAGAGAGTTGTTATGCAATTTTTTGACACAAAGCGATGCTAATTATTCATTTTTTCATTCACTAACATCTCCAAATACGCGGGTAATTGCGATACTAAATAATAAGGGAGATTCATTAAGATATATTCTTTTTTAGTTGGAGTAATTGCTTTTTCAACACTAAAATTTCCTGCGTATAACCTAACAGCAAAAGGATGATTAGAACGATCAATAAACTGATGAAGCGATCTCAAAGTACCTGTCGGACCACTTTTAATTTCAATTGGAATTACGTATTTTCCATATTGATAGATTAAATCAACTTCAGAATTGCTGTCTTTTTCTTCCCTAACCCAAAAATTAGGCTTGTAAGTTTGATCATCGTGAAGTGCTATTATTTCTTGATAAACAATATGTTGAATTATTAATCCTTTGTGAAAATTACTAAAATCATTTACCAAGAGCATTTCTCCTTGTAGAGATAAGATTTGATTCAAAAGTCCGGTATCTAAAAACTGTAGTCGAGGTCGCTTTTTTAAATCTGCTTGAATGGGTGGTTGTAAGCTCGTTGATGGATAGATTAATTGTATGATTTTTGCTAAATCAATCGTTCTTAAAGCTTCACCAACTTCTCGAGAGCGATAGTTTGAATTTCCAAAGCCTTCAAATTTGATTCTATCTGACTCAAATGGGGCAGAATCGATAACATGGTATATTACTTTTCTATCCAATTCTTTCGAAGTATATTTCACAACATCGTCTTTATATGCTTGCCAAAGATTTTTGTAGGTTTTTTTTAATTGAGAGATGTTTTTGGTTTCCGCATAATTCTTAACAATTTCTGGCATTCCTCCAATCAATAAATATTCATGAAACAAGTTTAGTAGCGTGGAATGCGCAAACGCAGGTATTGGCTTGGTATTTACTATTTCCAATGCAGCTAAATTATCTGTTGCACCTAAAAATTCTATAAAATTTAAGGGATGTAAATAAAGATAATCTACTCTGCCTACTGGAAAATTAGGTACTTTTTTTAATGCAAACTCCAACAAAGATCCTGCAGCTATCACGTAGATATCTGGTCTTTCTTCATAAAAATAACGAAGAAGTTGAATTGCTTTTGGAGACTCTTGAATTTCATCAATAAAAAATAAAGTCGTTTTTTTATTCTCAATTTTACGTTTTAATAGAAATGCACTATTAATAATTGTATGTACATCATCTACCACAAATAAATTTAGATCGCTTTCTTTTTCTAAGTTTAATTCGATATAATTATCAAATTCCTTTGCAAATTCTCGGACAATAGTTGTTTTACCAACCTGCCTAGCACCACGTAAAAGTAAAGGTTTGCGAAACTTATCGTTTTTCCACGCAATAAGTTTACTATATGAATTACGCTTGATTGACATAGAGAATGAAATTAAAATTAGTAATCAAATATACTATTTTTGACACAAAGCGAACCCAATTTTTGTCTTTTTTTGTCACAAAGAGGATGCAATTTTAGTATTTTTTTGTCACAAAGAGGATGCAAATATACTCTAGTTACTTTAAAGTTTCCCCTAAAAATGGGTTGAAATATATTGTTTTTCCCTCCTGTTTTTTATTAAGTAAACTATATAATCACTATCTTCATACCTCACATTAATAAATCAAACTATGGAATTGTCTGTTCCTAAAAGTAGTTTGGAGAGAGTTGTTATTCTAGGCGGTGGATTTGCAGGTATTAAGTTGGCAAAGAACCTTTCTTCCAAAAAATTTCAAGTCGTTCTAATCGACAAAAATAATTACCATCAATTTCAGCCTTTATTTTATCAAGTTGCCACTGCAGGACTCGAGCCAAGTGCGATTTCGTTTCCTTTCAGAAAGTTATTTCAGAAAAATAAAAACGTACATTTCCGTATGACGGAAGTCGAAGGAATTGATACTGCTAATCAAGAAGTTCATACAGATATTGGTTCTATATCCTACGACAAATTAATTATCTCTATCGGTGCAACGACGAATTTTTATGGTAATGCTGAAATTGAAGCGAACGTATTACCACTGAAATCAACCTCAGAAGCGCTTGTAATTCGAAATACCTTGTTTCAAACTCTCGAAGACGCGCTACTTGAAACCAATCGTGAAAAAAGAAAAGCATTACTCACGATTGTAATTGTGGGAGGCGGACCAACAGGTGTCGAAGTGTCAGGTTCTTTAGCTGATATGCGAAATTTGATCTTTCCAAAAGACTATCCTGAATTGGACTTCAAAGAAATGGAAATCTACCTGATTGATGGCGGAGACCGATTGTTAGCCGGAATGAAAGAACACGCTTCTGAAAAATCGAAAGAATACCTTGAACAGTTAGGCATAAAATTGATTCAAAATTGTCATGTAACGAGTTACAATGGAGAGAAATTAATACTAAACAATGGTACCACTATTCACGCTAAAACCGTCATTTGGGGAGCAGGAGTGAAAGCAAATTCCTTAAAAGGAATACCGACTGAATGTATATTACCCAACGGACGATTAGCTGTAAACGCTTTCAATCAACTTGAAAACGAATCTACTATCTTTGCATTGGGGGATGTGGCTCAAATACAAGGAGATGAAGCATATCCTAAAGGACATCCGCAAGTAGCACAAGTAGCGATTCAACAAGCAAGTTTATTGGCTAAAAATCTAAATAAAAAAGATCCCTCCCAATGGAAGAAATTCAACTATAACGACCTAGGTTCGATGGCAACCATTGGAAGAAACTTAGCGGTAGTTGAATTTCCATCGATGAAATTCGCTGGATTTTTTGCGTGGTGCGTGTGGATGTTTGTTCATTTAATTTCCCTCATCGGAACGAAAAACAAAATACAAACCTTCTTAAATTGGGTGTGGAATTACTTTACCTATGACCAATCGTTACGATTGATTTTAACTCCAAAACGAAGGGGAAAAAAGGAATGATGAAATTTCAAACATATTACTCACGAGTACGAAAAAGGTTCAATGAAAATTAAAAAAAAATAAATTTTATAATTTTTCTAACAAGTGAAATGTCTTATCCACGAGGAAAAGTGGGATGTTTAATAATCCATCGTCGAAATTTAAATTTTTCAGAGAAAAACGTAAACTGATGCGTGGCTCGTAATTTTTACGGTAAATTGATAAACTTTTACTTTTAACATTTTCACCAGACTTTACCTCAATCGGAATGATTTCATTTTTATAGGGTAACATAAAATCTACTTCAGCAGTGTTTTCTGAAGTCCAATAACGAGGGATTTCTTCTGTTTGCGATAATAAACTCTGTAATACATAATTTTCTATGAGCGAACCTTTAAACTCTGAATAAAGTGAATGTCCATTTAACACTATACTTGGATCAAGATTGGCAAAACGTCTTAATAAACCAACGTCGAGTAAATAAATTTTAAAAGCATTCAAATCATCATAGGCGGACACAGGAAAAGCGGGTTTATTACTTCTGTAAATTTTATACACTAATCCAGCATTGACTAACCAATTTAAAGCATCTTCATATTCTCGTGCTCTTGCCCCACTTTTCACCGTTTGATATAAAAATTTCTTGTTTTCTTTGGCTAATTGTGAGGGGATTGAATTCCAAATATGTAAGATTTTAACGACATCTTTATTGGATGAATATTTAGAAAAATCCAATGAATAAGCACGCAATATATTTTGCAAAACCGTCTGAACCTGTTCTGTATTTTTGGTCGTTGTATAGGTTAAAATCGCTTCCGGCATCCCCCCCGTTAGTATGTATATCTTGAATTTTTCTTCTAATTGATTAAAAAATAGACTGGGTATTGGTTCTATACGTTCTATCTTTTGATAATAGGTAAATAATTTCAAGTCTGTGGCTTGTAAAAATTCCTCAAAGGTGAGCGGATACATCGTACAAAAATCAACTTTCCCTACTGGAAATGAATTCCCACGACTTAAGGCAACACCTAACAACGAACCAGCACAGCATACATAATATTCCGGATGATTTTCATAGAAATACTTCAATGTGTTTAAAGCCTCATTGCATTCTTGAATTTCATCAAAAAATAATAAGGTGTTTTCAGGTTCAATTTTTACCCCAAAAGCTAATTCTATGTTTGTAATGATACGCGAAACCTCTTTGGTATTTTTGAAGAAATCTTTGTATTCAGGATTTTCATCAAAATTGAGATATATACATTGAGAAAAATCAGACTTCCCAAATGCTTTAATTGCATAGGTTTTACCAACCTGACGAGCACCTTGTACCAAAAGCGGTTTTCTATTTGGTTTATTTTTCCAGTTAACTAATTCTTTATGAATGATTCTATCCATAGATTACGTTCTAAATTCAACGTAAAAATAAAGAATAACAAAACACATTCCTATGAATTACGTGATTTTTTACACATTATTCCTATGAATTATGTGATTTTTGAATTTAAAAAGGGGATTTTTTGTTGTTGGTAGTTAACAATTTTAATCCATTTCTGTTGACGACAAGTAATCAAAAAAACGGCTACCTCATCAAGGGATAGCCGTTTTCATTTTAACGATTTTGTGCGAAATTACTTCGCTAATTTACCTTTTAATGTAATGTCTTTAGTCCAAGTGCCTACAGTCACTGTTCCTTTGTCATCACAGGTTCCATCACCATAATCCACTACTGCATCTTTTTTACCAGAACGTTTGATTTTTAATTTACCAGAAGAAATGTATTGACATCCGTAAGAGAATAACAAAGGCGTTTCTGTTTCGAATGAATAATCATTTCCAGCAGAATTTTTACCTGAAGAAGTCCCTGTTACTTCAAATGAATCATCCGTTGGATCTAGTGGGGTAGAAGTACCAGCAACCATTTTTCTCACGCGATCCGATGACCAGGTAATTGTTTTTCCGTCAGGACGAGTTACCACCCCATTTTCAACATGGATTCTCCATGAATAAGGTGCTTCAATTTTCACTGATTTTTTTCCTGAAATTCCATAATCATTCACAAAATATTGGTTTGCTGTGTAAATAACTTCAGAACCAATGATTGTATTTGCCGGTTTGTACTCAACTTCGATTTTACCACGACGTAGTTTACCGTCCTTACATGGACAATTCGTTGATCCGAAATCTAATTCTACCTTTCCTTTTTTAGAAATTGAATCAAAATCGATGACTTTAACTGTGATACAAGAATCTTTCAATCCTTTTTCAAAGGATTTTAATTTAGAGGTTTCTTGGGTACCAGCAGCATCTCCAGCAACTTTCATGTCATAAAATGCATTTTCAGCAGCGTTATCATCATTCGTAATTGTTGAAGTATCATCCGTAACTGTCTGTCTGTTACAAGCAAATAAAGCAGTACATAATCCAGCCATAAATAAAGACTTTACCATAAATGAAGGGTTCTTTTTCATATTTTAACTTTTGAGATTTAGTGATTAGACTATACCAAAGATAAAAGGTTTAATCTAAAAACATTTTTTTTGAAAAATTATTTTTTCTCCCATTTCCACGTATAGAAAAGTCCTCCATACATGACAAAAAACGGCTGTTGAACATAGGTATCCGAAGCCATTTTTTGAGGAATCGTATAATACGGCGAAAGATTCAAGGTGATTCGCTTGTAAACATAACGCAAATCTAAATTGAATGAATATGCCATAAAAGGAGAAGTTGTATTATCTGAAGAAGTAATCGTTTTTTGTTTTTTCCCTTTTACCAATTTTCTTATCGTACTGCTTTGTTGTACCGAATTTTGAGTTCCAAAATACACATCAATTTCAGGACAAACGATTAATTTATCGACTTCATTAAAAAGATCGTAAAAGTAAAATTGACGCGAATTCATGAAAGTAACCGTGAAATCTTTAGCACTAAGATTCCCTGACTCTTTAGACTCTATAATGTGTTTCTTACCCAAAGGACCTTTAATGGTATCGTAGTATGTATAGTTATACGCTTTTGATCCACTCGTATAATCTAAACTCAAAGCAGAGTACACATAATCCCAATCATAGCCAACAAACAAGTTGATATCATTATTGACAATGGAATTGAATCGATCAACAGCTTTGCTGTAAAAGGAGCGTGTATAAGATAAAGTCGCATTCCATTGATCGTTAAAATAATGATTATAACCAGCACGTAAATCCAGCTGATCAAATAATTTATCCGTTGTATTCGAATGCACTAAGTTCAATTGATAAAAGAAATCTTTCGAGGTGGTATACTTAATGGTAGGCGTTAAAATTGGAATAGAAAGAGAATCTTTTTTTCCCAAAAACGTATTTGCACTCGAATAATTAAGCGCAAGCCGTAACCTACGATACACAGGATCAATACTATCAGAAACGACAGTATCCTTCACAGTTTGTGAAAGATATCCTTGACAAATTAAAATAAAAAAAATAAATAACTTATTTATCTTCAATAGTATACTAATTTAATGACAAAACTCCTTTATATAACCAGCAGCTTCGGTGTCACCTAATTCTGCTGCATTTTGAAAATCAGAACATGCATCTTCTGGAAAACCTAAATTATATTCAACAATAGCTCTATTAAAATAATAACCAGCAATATTTGGGTTCAATTCGATTGCCATATCAAATGCTCTAATGGCATCTTCTAACTTTTCTAGCTTAAAATAGGTATTCCCTAAATCAAAAAATACCGCTTCGTTTGTTGGTTTTAACTTTGCAGCAGTCAGGAAATCTTTTTCAGCTTTTTCGTATTTCTCTAATTTGAAATATACATTTCCTCTGTCGTAAAATGCTATTCCTTTTAAACTATCTAATGAAACATAAGTATCAAAATCCTCCAACGCTTTTTTATAATCTTTCAAGAAATAATAAATATTTGCACGATTATAAATTGCTTCTTTATATTTTTTGTCATTTAAAATCGCATTAGAAAATGCCATCAATGCATTATCATATTGCTGAAGATCCATGTAGGAATTTCCTAAATAAAAATAAAGGTCAGCAGATGGACCTTTTGTCTTTTCAAGCTGTAATAACGTTTCTATTGCTTTTTCAGATTGCTTTTCTTTTGCAAATTTCAAAGCAGATTCGAAATCTGAATTTGTTTGTTGAGCGAAGGTTGAAATGTTAACTAAACACAACAATATTATTATCCATTTTTTCATATCCCTACCCATTTCTGCGTTCTCTAATAATTTCTCTACGTTTTTCACGACGCTCTCTTACCTTATCTTTGTTGATTTCACGTGTTTTTTCATTATCATGCCTATTACCATTATCAAAATGAGGTCTTTCGTGTTTTCTTTCCAATTTACGTGAAATTCGTTCTTGAATTTGTTCTTTTCTCAATTCAATGCGTTGCTCTTTTTTATCGTTATCAATGCGAGTAATTACCTCATCTTTTGCATTGGAACGCAATTCTAGTTTGAGTGTAGGTCTTCCTTCATTGTTTTGACTAAAAGAAAAACTTCCAATTGAAATACAAATTATTAGTAATGCTTTTTTCATAGAATAAATATTATTTCAAAATTAAACTAAATCTTTTTATTGCTGATGGTTTGATGGTTTGACTAATTAAAATCCCGAAAGTTTAATTATACCTTAAAAAATTTCTATAAGCTAAATCTTTACCTAACTTTGTAATTATGATACTTTACAATGTTACCGTTAGCATAGATCCTGAAATTCAGGAAGATTGGTTACAATGGATGCGTTCTACACACATTCCAGATGTAATTAATACAGGTTGTTTTATCGAAGGAAAAATTTCTCGTATTCACGGAGAAGAAGAAGGTGGAGTTACCTACTCAGTAATGTACTTGAGTCCTTCACAAGAAGTGTATGAAGAATACCAAAGTACGCATGCACCTCGTTTACAGAAAGAACATACGGACAGGTATGCAGGAAAATTTGCTGCTTTTCGTACGATTTTGAATGTGATTGAACAATTCCATCCGAATGTCGGTTAGAGCAAAGAAAAACCTTGGACAACATTTTTTAATTGATAAAAATGTAAGTAAGCGCATCGCTGATCAATTTGATTCTCATATGGATTGCCATCGAGTGTTAGAAATTGGTCCAGGAATGGGGGCTTTAACTACTTATTTATTGGAAAAAACGGAAAATGAAGTGTGGGTAATGGACATTGATCGTGATTCAATTCCATATTTACAAGAGCATTTTCCAGCGTTAGGAGATAGGATTATCGAAGCTGACTTTTTAAAAGTAAACTTGGCTAATTATTTTGGAAATGAACCATTTGCGGTAGTTGGTAATTTCCCCTATAATATCTCTTCTCAAATCTTATTCCGCTGTTTAGAATACCGCAATCAAATCCCTGAAATCATGGGAATGTTTCAAAAAGAAGTGGCTGAACGTGTTGCTGAAAAACCCGGGACTAAAACCTACGGAATCATCAGTGTATTGCTACAAACTTTTTATGATATAAAATATTGTTTTACAGTTGACGAGCATGTATTCAATCCACCACCCAAAGTAAAATCGGGAGTTATACGCTTAACGAGAAACAAACGTGATGCTTTGCCTTGTAACGAAAAATTATTCTTCCAAGTTGTCAAAGCTTGTTTCAATCAACGTCGTAAAATGATTCGAAATTCGATCAAACCCTTTTTAGAAGGAAGACCATTTGAAAGTCGTTTTTTAGAAATAAGACCAGAACGTTTATCCGTTGAAGACTTTATCGAGTTGACTTTAAGTATTGAGAAACATAAAGAGGGAGGGGTTTAAGACGCTAGACAAAAGACATCAGACAAAAGACATCAGACAAAAGACATTAGACAAAAAGACCTGAGACATTAGACATTAGACTAAAAACTAAAGTTGTTAGTGTTTAGGAATAAAATAAAGTCTTTACTCGACCTTTATCTGAATTTTTCGATCGGTATGCAATTCGAAGGATGCTTTTTGAAAGGAAGGAGCGCTTAATTGTTCTCGGGCATTGTTTGAAAAACCGTATTGTTCCAAAGGAAAACCAAACATATTTTTATCCATATCGAAACTCTTATTTTCATCCAAAATAACTGCAACCGCATATTTTCCTGGATGTAAATCCTCAAATACACCTGTAGCCACATGGTTATGAGGAGTAAGTATTAAATGTTTATACCTGCCTTTTTTGGTTGGGAATTCATCTACATCTCTATAAAGTGCCATCATCATTTGTCCCTTGTTTGATCGCAAGCCAATAACCTCTACTTTCAATTTATATAGGTTTGTAGGCACATATGCTAAAAAAGTTAGCAGAGAAATGACAATAAGTTTCATAATGAAAATAATATTGCATAAATATAATCTATTTATAACATCGAAGTATTTATAAAAAAAGTTAAAACAACTACCCTATTGTAAGATTGGTTAGTAATAATTTTACATCTAAATCGTTAGTGATAAAGAATGTTTAAATTAGCAACTCATTAATCTTACTTTATGAAATTAAATCTACTATTTTTATTTTTTGTTATCGTTTTAACTAGTCAAAGTTTTGCCGCTGACACCTTAAGAGTGAAATCTTCTGTAAAAAATGTTACCTTATATTTCTCTGGTGCTCAAGTTTTTCGTGCTGGAAATCTATCTCTAAACAAAGGAACCCATTTTATAGTATTAGAACAACTTCCACAAGGAATTGACAAGCAATCTATACAAGTAAATGGTATGGCAAATTGTGAAGTACTGTCAGTAAAACACCGTTTGGAATTCCAAAGACAATTAAAAAAAGACCAAGAAATCAAACAAGTTGAAGAACAATTAAAAGCAAAAAACATTGCAATTGAGGACATTAAAAATAAAATTTATGTATTTGAATTAGAAGAAAAGTTATTACTGGATAATAGTAATCTCAATAAAAATGGAGCAGGTTCAAGTGTTATTGAGATCAAAGAAGCTGCTATTTATTACCGAGCACGATTAAATGAAATCAAAGCAAATACCTTACAATTAAAATCTTCCTTAGAAAAAATGGTAGATGACAAACAAGATATCTATCAAAAATTGAACGAATTACGAAGCAGAAAAATCAATACTTACTCTGAAATTTTAGTTTCCATAGAATGTAAAAGTGTAATTAATGGAAACCTTACTTTTTCTTATTTCACAAGCAACGCTGGTTGGGAACCAACCTACGATTTTCGTGTAGATGAAATTAACAAACCATTGACTATCAATTATAACGCAAACGTATTTCAATCAACCGGTGAAAATTGGAAAAACGTTCAGTTGAAACTTTCTAGTTATGATCCATCCTTAAGTGGAAAAAAACCAACGTTGAATCCTTGGTATGTAGGGGGATACGAACAAAGAAGTTCAACTACAGAAAATAATTTTGGTGCACTACAGGGAAAAGTAACTAGTTTAGGTGATGGTATTCAGTTCGCACAAATCACGATTTACGACAACAGTAACCAAGAGTGTGCCCATTTAGTTACTGATAAAAATGGTCAATTTGCTATCAAGCCTTTGCGTGAAGGAACTTATTATGTAAGCGTTGAATATCAAGGACGACAATCCATTTCTAAACAATACGTTTATATTAATAAAAACAGAATCAATAATATCGATTTGGTACTTGGACAAAACGAACGAGATTTAGAAGTAACACAAATGGCATTAACCAATGCAAGTTATGAGGGGAATGTTGATGGGTTAAAAGTGAGAGGTATGGCAAGTGCTCCTATGATGGGGGTTAAAAGCGATATGTCTGCTAGAGATATGAAAAGTATTGTTCCGGGATCAGAAGTATTGCTATCAAATTCCGTAATCAGCAAAGAGTATCCTATCGAAATCCCCTATTCAATCAATTCAGATGGAGAAGATTATTTGGTCAAAATCAATGAGGTGGAAGTACCTGTAAATTACGCTTATTACATGGTTCCGAAATTGGATAAAGATGCGTTTTTATATGCTTCCATTGCGAATTGGACCCAATTGAATTTAATCCCAGGGAAATCAAATATTTTCTACCAAGGGAACTATGTGGGAGAAACCAACATCGATAAAAATATCCTTTCTGATACCTTAGAGATTTCATTAGGTAGAGACAAACAATTGGTAGTAAACTACGATAACAAACGCATAAAAACAGACAAGAAAATGTTTGGTAATGCGAAAGAAAATGTCACAAACGAAATCACTGTGAAAAACAATAAAAACGTTGCGATCAATGTTAAAGTGGAAGATCAATATCCATTATCAAACAGAGAAGCTATCAAAATCGAGCGTTTTGAAAATAACAATGCAAAGGTGGATGATAAAGATGGAAAACTTACCTGGGATTTGAAAATGGAAGCAGGCGAAAAGAAAAGTGTGAAGTTTTCATATGAGGTGGTGATTTCTAAATAATCTATTCTACCTTTTTTCATTGCCAAAAAAGGTAGAGCCAAAAAGTCTAGCACTGTAATAAGTTTGCTAATTTTTACGGGGTATTTCACTATACAAATTGAAACTCGTCTCAGCTGAAGCTGATTCCTCAAACACCAATTTGTATTACGTTTCATTTCCTCAAAATTAACGCAAACCAATTACTAGGTGCATATTTAGATCTCGTAACGCTAACGCTTTATAAATTTAGAATATTTAAAAGGCGACATAGAGATTACGCTTCGATTAAAAATTATTTTAAAATTAGAAGATTAAAAGATTACAGATTTAAGATTGTAAGATTAGCAATTGGATAACTAAACTTACCATCCGATGAAATGTAACAAGGCAAAGTTAGAGAGAATATTAATTGTACCTTTGTATAGGTCAAAAAACGTGGTTATGGAAACAAAATTAAGCGTCAACATCAACAAAATAGCGACTATTCGTAATGCAAGAGGAGGAAATACACCGAATGTAGTTCAAGTTGCCATTGATTGTGAGCGCTTTGGTGCACAAGGAATTACTGTACATCCTCGTCCCGATGAAAGACACATTACCACAAAAGATACCTACGACCTATCAAAGGTAGTTACTACCGAATATAACATAGAAGGCTATCCTGATGAGCGTTATATGAATTTAATTGCTGAATTGAAACCTGCACAGGCGACGTTGGTTCCTGATCCACCACACGTATTGACTTCGAATGCTGGATGGGATACAGAAACCCATTTGGAAAACTTACGAAACATCATAACTGAAATCAAAAAACACGGAGTTCGTACCTCTATTTTCGTTGATACCAACCTGAAAAACATTGAATATGCGGCAAAAACGGGAGTAGACCGCATCGAATTATATACAGGTCCATTTGCAGAACACTACCCTATCAACTGTGAGGAAGCAATTGCGCCTTATGTCGCTGCTGCTGATTTGGCTCACGAATTAGGATTAGGAATAAACGCTGGACACGATTTAAGCCTAGAAAATTTGGCTTATTTCAAAGAAAAAATTCCGCATTTAGCAGAAGTTTCCATCGGACACGCATTGATTTCAGATGCAATTTATTTAGGGCTAGAAAATACGATACAGCTGTATTTGAAAAGATTGATTTAGAAAAATGTCATAGTATATTGACTTTTCATACCTATTAATCTATTCGAATATCTTTTATTCTCAACTTTTGAATTTCACCGAAGTTTTGTAATTGCTTTAGATCTATTTTTTTCAAATTTCCATAAATCGTAATAACACGAGGTCTATTGAGAATGTTTTGTTCGTAAAACCTGTTAATATCATTGAATTGTAAGTTTTTATATAATTCAAATTCTTTTTTCAAAGGAGATTCACTATAGCCCAATTCTTTGCCATATGCTATTCGAGTTGATAAACTACGGAAATTAGGATAATTACTTGTAATTGAATTAATCAACCCTGATCTGACTAGATCTATTCTTTCCGGTTTTTGAGGTAAATATTTCATAATTGAATCTAAAACACCAACTGCTTCATTCGTTTTATCTACCTGACAACCAATATAAGCGTAAAAATAACCTGGTTTATTTTTTTGAATTGGTGCAATGAAAGAACCTCCGGTTGCATAAGCCAAAGAACGGTATTCTCTAATCT
Source organism: Crocinitomicaceae bacterium (assembly GCA_046304235.1). GTDB lineage: Bacteria > Bacteroidota > Bacteroidia > Flavobacteriales_D > Crocinitomicaceae > CANHVK01. The sequence goes on from JBKCEW010000041.1 coordinate 13,322, forward strand.
CTTGCATTAATAATCCTGAAAATCCATCACTTACATAATTATTAAAAGCTTCGGCTAACACTTTGTCTTTCGTTTCACCAGAGAAATTTGGTGTATTTAGTAAATAGTAAATTTGACTTTGAACTACTTTATTATTACCCATTAACAATACTTGATTTTTGGTAATTGGTAATTTCGCTTCATCTAAATGAGAAACTTGTATCGTATAACTGACTGGAGGCAATTGTTTTTCAAACATTTTAACAATTTCTGACTCCTCTATATTTCCTGTAAAATGATAGGTTATAGCATATTTTTCAGTTTGCTTGAATATTGAAATCAATGAATCGGCCTTTAATTTTTCTACCTCTTTGATCGGCAATCTACTTAAATAATTTGATGCCTTTCCTTTTAATGCATAGTCAAGCAACATTCTTCCCATTCCATTCGGATCTTTCAACTCTGACTTTCTTTCATTTTTAATTTGTTCAACGATAGTTTCAAGTGATTTCTGATCTACTTTAGGTGCATAAATAAGTTCTCTAATTAATGGAAGTGCAGTTTGTAAATTCTTTTCTAAACCCGAAAAATAAAATGTAGTTCGGTTATTCGTTGCCCATGCATAAGTAGAGACACCCAAGCGATCAAATTCTTTCTTCAAAGCATCACGATTGAAGTCTTTTGTGTAGAAATAATCAAATAAATCAAGTGCATATTCCAAATGTGGTATGCTATCTTTTCCAACCCCTCTTACAATTTGTAAACTAAATATATCATTATAAGGATTCTTTGTCAAATACAAATCTGAACCGTTTACCTTTAATAATTTAGCATCTTTTTCATAATCTAAAATTCTAGGATTATCGGTTAATTTTACATCAGATAAAAATCGAGTAGCGTAAGTAGATTCAATTTTTTGATCGGTTACTACAGGCTCGAAGCCTGGTTTATCCAACGTCTCTTTTTTAGGGAAACCCGTTGAAGAATTATAAACCAAATATTTATCTGTAAAATATTTTTTTGCAACTTGGATGATGTCATCTTTAGTAAGGGCATTGATTCTTTCTAATTCTGATGTATATTTTTCCCAAGAAGAACCCTGACAAAACAAATAAACCAAGGTCATACATCTATTCTCTTCATTTTCTAATTCTTGTTTTCTTGTAATAGCTATACTTTGTTTTATATTTTCGAGCAATGTATCTGAAAACGCTCCTTTTTTAATTTTTTCCACTTCAGCCAATAATAGCTCTTCCGCTTCCTCAAAAGATTGCCCTACTAATTTTGGAACAACATACATGATATTTGCGCCATCGTCATTGTAGGTCATATTCATAACTGCTGCTTCTAAAACTTTACCATCCAAATGAAGTTTATCCAAATATCCTGTTTGTGCCCGATTACTTAAAAGTCCATTGCAAATTTCCAAAGCAGAAGCATCAGGATGATTATTTCCAAATGTTTTAAAACCTAATGCACCTATTTTTATAGGAGTATATTTTACTTTAATTTTCTCTATCTTGTCAAAAGTACTACTCGGATAATTCGGAAATTCTGGTACGGGAGCACTTCTTAATTTCGAAAATTTATCTTTAATAACCCGTTCAGCAAGTGTAACATCAAAATTTCCAGAGATAATAAGCCCCATATTATTAGCAACATAATAATCATTGAAATACTTGTACATCTTTGTTAACGATGGATTTTTCAAATGTTCCACAGTACCAATTGTACTTTGTGTTCCATAGGGATGTGTTTTAAATAATGCTGCTTGGAATTCCTCAAAAACACGATTAAACGGGCTATCCATAGATCTATTTTTCTCTTCATAGACAACTTCTAACTCCGACTGAAAAGAGCGAAATACTGGATTTTGAAAGCGATGCGCATACAATTCTAACCATTTCTCCATTTGTTCACCAGGAAAAGCATTATGATACACTGTCATATCATTTGAGGTAAATGCATTTAACCCCGTTCCGCCAATACTTTTTATCAATTTATCGAATTCAGTTGGATTTGCATATTTTGCACTTTGAACACTTTGTTGATTAATTAATTTTTGAATTCTTTTACGTTCTTTATCATCTATCGTTTTGCCTAATAAATCGTAATAATAGACTATTGAGTCTAAAAAGGGCTTTTCTTTAGCATAATCTGTTGTACCCAAATCCATTGTCCCTTTAAATAAAAGATGCTCTAAGTAATGTGCCATCCCAGTCGCATCTTTCGGATCATTTTTACTACCTGCTTTTACCGCCATAGCACCATAAACAGCTATCGCACTCGGATCTGGGTTTAAAATAACGGTCAACCCATTGTCAAGGGTAAATTTCTTAATTGTAAATTGAGAATCTTGTGCTTGAATCGTTTTGTGAGTTGCAAATAAAAACAATAAAATTAAAAGGTTGTTTTTCAATATTTTCATAATAACTAAATTAAATAGAACTTAAAAACTCTTCATCACCAACATCCCTAACCAAACAGCCAGTATTCCTAAAATAACACTTGCCAATGTGTAGGTTAACGCTAAAATAGCGTTTCCATTGTGTATGAGTTGTAAATTTTCATTAGCGAAAGTGGAAAAAGTAGTATATCCTCCACAAAAACCAATTACGAATAAGTATTTGAGTTTTTCATCTGCTCGTAAAGAAAAATGCAAGAAAATACCAATCAAAAAACAACCTATAAAATTGATTATGAATGTTGCTAATGGAAATTTTCCAGAAAAATAATGAGCGATAAATAAAGAAGTTAGGTAGCGTAATACACTACCTAATGCTCCTCCAATTGCTACTAATAATACGTTAAAACCCATTAATTCTTACGAATATCTGATAAGGATAACTCAACAACGTTACCCATCGATTTCAATTTTTCTTTATCAATATTGTTCATATTACCATAAATTGTAATGATATGATTCTGATTTTGAATGTTTTGTTTGTAAAAATCATAAACATCATCAAAAGTTAACGTTTGGTACAAAGGATATTCATCCAGTTTTGGAGAGTGTTTATAGCCTAATTGCTTTCCAAAATCGATTGCTGAAGACAAACTTCTAAAATTTGGATAGGATGATGCACTTGAATTTTTTAGCATTAATTTAATCGATTCCATTCTTTCTGGCTTAGATGGCATAAAGCGTATCAAAGAATCAAGTACCTGAACTGCATCGTTTGTTTTATCACTTTGACAGCCAACATATGCATAAAAAATACCAGGACTATTTCCAAAATAGGGCTTATTGAATGACCCAGAAGTAGTATATGCTAATGATCTAAACTCACGTATTTCTTGCATCAATAAACCAGAAAATCCGTCACTTAAATACGTGTTAAAAGCATCTGCTTTCACATTTTGCTTTGGAATATCTTGATAATCTGGTGTTTTCAATACATAGAATACTTGACTTTGTACTGCTTTTGGATCATTAATGTAATAGATAGTATTTGAAGGTATGTGTTTATATTCTTTGTTAGTTATTGAAACCCCTTTGGTTGATGCAGTTTTAAATTCTTTTGAAATCAAACTTTTTAATTTTTTAACTGGTAGATTTCCTACAAAATGCCAAACAGTTTCATACGAATTGGATTTTAATAGATCATTTACAATATCTTGCGTTTTAATATTCTTTAGTTCATCAGAAGATAAACGACTTAAAGCAGGTGCTTTTTCACCATAAATTGAAGCATTAAACAACATAGAACCCAATTGTGTTGGATCTTTCAATTCTGAAACACGATTTGTTAAAATAGCATCCACCGTATTTTTCAAATATTGCTCATCTAAAATAGGATTTGTTAGTAAATCATTTATGACTGGTAATGCTGTTTCCAAATTCGATTTAAACCCTTCAAATGTATAAGTAAGTCGATTGTTTGATACCCCCGCTTGATAATTTATCCCAAGCATTGCAAATTTCTTTTTCAGCGTTTGTAAATCATAATTTTTGGAATGTATATAACTAAATACACTCGGTAAAAAATCTAAATATTTTAGTGTATCTGAACCAACTTTACGTTGAATTTTCAAAGTAAATAATTCGTTGTAAGGATTGTAATTTTGATACAATTTATCAAAAGGTCCAATTTGAGTTACTTGACAATCTTTATCATAATCAATGTACTTTATTTGAGCAGGTTCTATTTTAGTTTGTAAAAATTTTTCTGCAAAAATAGAAGGTGTTTTTTGATCCGTTTTTACTGCTTCGAAACCAGGTTTATTCAACGTTTCTTTTGGTGAATTCCCTACCGAAGAACGAACAAATAGTAGATTTTCTTGAAAAATTCGTTGTGCTAATTTCACGATATCCTCTTTTGTGATAGCATCAATACGTTCTATTTTTTTTAAATACTCATCCCAAGAAGTTCCCATCGTAAAAAGATTTGCTAAAGCCATCGCACGATTGTATTCGCTTTCTAATTCTTGTAATTTTTTTCTTCGAATTTCTTGTTTGATAATCAATAAATTAGTATCAGAAAAATTCCCGTTTTTTAACTTTTCTATTCCGTCAAGGATTTGTTTTTCAACTTCTTGAAATGATAGTCCGTTAGTTTTAGGTCCATAAGATATCATATAGGCTCCGTCATCGGCATACGATAAATTCACATTAGTAATAAATAAAACTTTACCTTGCGATTTCAATTGATTTAAAATCCCTGTTTGAGACTCGTTCAATAACAATTTATTACATAATTCAAATCCTAATTCATCTTTACTTCCTTTTGGAAATGTTTTGAATGCAAGCAAGCCATAATTAATAGGTGTGTAATTCAATTCTAATACTTCCTGTTTTTCAAAAGTTGAAACTTTATGATTTGGAAATTGAGGGATCTCCTTTTTAACCAATGTTGAAAAACAGGTCTCAATTGCTTTTCTAGCAGAAATTGGATCAAAGTTTCCAGAAAGCACAATGGCCATATTATTAGGAACATAATAATCATTAAAAAATTGATACATTTTAGTTAGTGATGGATTTTTTAAATGTTCAGTGGTTCCAATTGTTGTTTGCGTTCCATACGGATGGTATTTGAATAACTTTTTATTCACCTCCTCATACAAAGATTGATACGGATTATCCATCCCTTTATTTTTCTCTTCATATACCACTTCTAATTCAGATTGAAACGATCTAAAAACAGGTTTGTGAAAACGATGAGCATAAAGTTCTACCCATTTCTCTACTTGTTCTCCAGGAAATGCATTGTGATAAACAGTCATATCCGTTGCAGTAAATGCGTTCAAACCAGTTCCTCCGATACTTTTTATCAATTTATCAAACTCTGTTGGATTAGCATATTTAGCACTTTGAACACTTTGATTATTAATCAATTTTTGAATTCTTTTGCGTTCAGTATTATCAGTCGTTTTTCCTAATAAATCGTAATAAAATACAATGGAATCCAAGAACGGTTTTTCTTTTGAATAATCTGTCGTACCCATTTCGGTTGTTCCTTTAAACAAAAGATGTTCAAGATAATGTGCCAAACCTGTTGCATCGGAGGGATCATTTTTGCTACCTGCTTTGATCACCACCAATCCGTAAGTACTATTTGCGTTATTATCTGGATTTAGATAGACAGTTAACCCATTTTCAAGCGTAAATTGTTTTACATTTAAAGATGACTTTTGAGAAAAAATTAAAGTATTCGTTATAACGAATAGAGATAATATAATTAAATTTTGAAGTCTCATATCGATGTTATATTAATTGTTTTTTACTTTATTCATAATATCATCCGCCTTTTGGTTGGCTTCTTGTTCTATTTTTTTTGCTTTATCATCGGCCGTTTTACGAATTTTCGCAGCAGCGGTTTCAGCCAATTTTTTCTTAATTGGATTTCCTCCTGCTTCAGCAACTAACGCATCTGCTTGTTTGTTACCTGCTGCTCTTACTGCATCAGCTGCTCTTTTTGCTTCTGCTTTTACTTTATCTGCTTGGCGTTGAGCTTCTGCAATGGCTTCTTGTTTTTTCTTGTTTAGGTCTTCTTTAACTTCGTTTACTTTTTCAGTAACTTTTTGCTTTACTACTGTTTTTACCGAATCTTTCGCTTGATTAACTGCATCTTTCGCCGAATTTTTTAAGTTACCTGTTAATTTTCCAATCGCCTCTTTTAAATCTACTTTCACCACTGGTTTTGTCACTTTTCCTGTAATTGATGCAGGAACAGGAATGATTGCTGGCAATTCTTGTAACTTCAATTTAATCGGTAAATTATTCAATTTTTTAAGTCCTTCTTCTACTGTTTTTAACGCAGATGCAGGAATTTCTTCACGTGGAATATTCAACATCAATTTGTAATCCATATCTTGTTCGAAAGAAGTTGAACCTGAAACGTCTGTGTTGATTTTTCCTAATTTCACGGTGAATGGTGTCAAGGAAATTTTTCCATTTTCAAATTTGAATTTTGCTTTAAAGTCTCGCAATGTTTGCGTCGCTAATTTCTGCATATTCAATTCATTTGCTAATTTATTCAATGGCTCAAATCCAGAAATTGAAATCTCATTTGACGCAATATCACCATTTCCAGTTAATGTGCTGTAAACTGGTTCCATAGAGGGTTGTAAAATCGTTTTCATAGTAAACGAAGTCGAAATTTTACCTTTGGCATATTTTGCAATCGGTGCTAATTTTTCGATTGTAACGAAGTTTTTCGCTAGTTCAGCAATGGCAATTTGTTGAATATTGTAACTAAAATTCACCGCTGGTTTTTGATGATTTTGTGTGTTATACGAACCATCTAACCCAACTGTTCCTCCTAATACATTCATTTTTAAATTATTCAACGAAGCGATTTCTTCTTTTAACCCTACTGAACCTTTGGTATTTTGTATAGAAATTCCGTTGTATTTTATCGTTTTCACATCCATATTTAAAGTAACATCTAGGTTATCCGGAATTAAAAACGGCTCTGATGAAGTTGGTGTTTGTTCAGCTGGTGTATCTGCTGTTGGTGCAGGCGTAGTTGTTGTAGAAGTTCCCATCAAAGCGTCTAAATCTAAGGTATTACTATTGAAATTAAACGTTCCTTTTAATAATTCATTTCTAAATACATAGGCCAAATAATTGTCAATCGTTCCATTCATATTGAAATCGCTAGACCCCATTTTAGCCATCAAATTCTCTAAACGTAGATTTTTTGGTGTAAATTGTAATTTCATATTACTAACCTGAACAGGTGCTGGTAAATCCACTGATTTGTAAAGTACATCCATCAATTCAATCAAACCATCTGCTTTAAACTCTTCGTAACGTTCTTGTTCGATAGTACTCATTCTTCCATTTAAAGCGATATCCGCATTTAATTTTCCTTTGTATTGTTCTCCGGGAGCCATTGGCATCACTTGACCCAAAGTTGCTAAATTGACTTTCGCTTTTAGATTTGCATCAATCAATGGGTCGGTCATTGGGTTACGCATTTTTAATACAAGGTCTAATACGTTTCCTGCAAAATCAGCGTGAAATTTATCTACGTCTACTTTCATCAAGTCCATATCTGCCCCACCTGCAAAAGATGAACCTGCTTTAATCGCAATGTTTTTAATCGATTGAGGAAGACCTTGATATTGAACAGAAGCGTTTTTCACCACAATTCCAGCATCCCAACCTGGCATATTTTTGTCGTCCATAACTCCCTTCACTTTCGCGTGCATAGCCAAGGTTCCGTTTGTCACCATATTTTCATACCCAGATTTGTAGAAAGAAGGAATTAATGAAAGGAAATCTTTGAACGTTGCTTCCGAAGCGTTTAATTTCAAATCCATATTGTCTTTTTTCTCCAACATTTCATAGAAACCATCTAACGAAAATTTCAAGGCATTTAATTCGAAGGTATTTTCTTTCAAGGTGAATTTAGAAGTCTTCTCTGTGAACTCCATCAATAGATTCACAACAAAATTCGTTTTAACCTCACTCAAATACGACATTCCATCCATTTCGTATGTGAAAGCATCCATCGAAGTGATTGTTTCAAAATCAATTACATCCGCAGACAAATCTCCTTTTCCAACGTGTGTAAAGTTTTTGATATCGGTAAATAGATCCATACTTGCATCATCATAACGAATATTCGCATTGTTGATTTCGTATTTTTTCAGACTTAATTTGAATGCAGAAGGTTCTTCTTTTTCTTCGGGTGTTTTGATTGAGTCTGGTTTTACAATGTTGTAATTTGCAGTACCATCTTTTAAAACACGCACATCGAAAGCAGGTTTATTCAACGTAATGGCTTCTACCTCCATTTTATCACCACCAACTACACTCCAAAAATTAAGGTGCGCTTCGAAACTTTCCATACTAGCAAGCACTACTCCTTTGAAGTTTTTGTCTTTTCCGGTAACTTTTAATCCCTCTAATTTTGCGGTAATGTGAGGAAACGAAGAGATAAAGGTCAAATCGAAATCTTTCAATTCAACATCAGCCAACAAGGACTTATTTGCCTCTTTTAGAACGGCTGCTTTAATGTCATCTTTGAAAATAATCGGAATAGTGATACCAATGATAATCAATACACCTAGTGAAATTCCGGTCCACTTTAAAATCGATTTTACTTTACTTTTTTTCGCTTTCTCTTCCATAATACGCGCTATGAATGAATTTTAAATTTTAAGATAACGAAAATAAGGACTTTATAAGGTGTTTCTTATAAATCCGTTGGAAAGTTATTGATTGATCAATGTTGAAAGTGGAATTATTTTGAATAAAATAATTTTCCGTGAGTTTGAATATGCTTGATTAAATCTGGATTTTTAAGCGTATTGAAATTTTGTAAATCTACTGTAAATGGAAAATCACTATTGTTAATTTCAAAGATTAAATTACCCAAGGTAAAACGGTCAACCTGATTATCCATTAAAACCAAATCTACATCGCTACGATCTTTATTCGTACCCATTGCTCTTGAACCGTAAATATAAATGGAATGTACATTCGGAATTGAACCGAAAATATTCGAAAGAATATCAAATTGTTCTGCTTTAAGTCCGAAGTGATCCATTAGAATATTTTAGTCTTTAATTAAAGATAAATACAAATCATTTAATACCGAAATATAATTCTTTTGAATCGATGGAATTATTAACTCAAAAGTTTCAAAATCATACGTATGACTAACCAGATTTCGATCGTTAATCATTTTTAACCAAGTATCTATGTCATTTATGTATTTAGCTTGATAAGCCTCTTTCAATACCATTTTTGGAGAAATTTTATCCAGCAAAATTCCGTCAAATTCCATCTTGTCTTTTAAGGTTTTCCAAGCAAGTTCCAATGTAAATTCAAAACGTTGTATGATTCCTTCTTTTTCCAAAAAAGAGATTTTATCGATTTCTAAAGCTTCTATTTCCTTCAATAAGGTAATTGCACGAGTGAAATTTTGAAAACGTTGTTCCCACCTAATGTCTTGGTTCATAAATATAATCTCTTAAAAATCGGTTTGTTATCATCTTAGTTAATTAAAATTAATAAAATAAATTTAATCGACGATATTCTTAAATAACAAACATAAATGTTTAATTTTATAGTCTACAATTACTGCTTTGCAACTACACCTTTCTATAGCCGATTTTAAAAACTGGACCCAATCCGAGATGAAAGGCTCTACGCCTGCGGGTATTATTCAGCGTATTGCGTACGATACTCGAAAAATAACGGATCCAAACGAAACGATTTTTTTTGCTTTGGAAGGTTCTTACCGAGATGGACATACATACATAGCAGAAGCATACAAAAAAGGCATACGTTTATTTGTTGTAAATCAACATTTTGATGACCAACTTAATTACAAAGAAGCGTGTTTCTTTCAGGTGGTTTCTCCGCTTTCTGCACTGCAATTATTAGCTAAAAATTACCGAAAACAATTTCATTATCCAGTCATTGCCATTACGGGTAGTGCTGGTAAAACAACGGTAAAAGAATGGTTGTATCATTTGGTATCTGATTCGATGCTTGTTGTTCGAAGTCCCAAGAGTTTCAATTCGCAATTAGGCGTTGCCTTGTCGTTATTGGAAATGGGGCACCAACATAAAATTGCGTTCATTGAAGCGGGTATTTCGGAACCTAACGAAATGGAAAAATTAGTGGAAATGATCCAACCCGATTATGGTGTTTTCACCTCTTTTGGTAGTGCACATTCGGAAGGATTTATTAGTAAAGAAAGTCATTTGAATGAAAAGTTAAGCTTGTTTACTTCAGTTAAAAAAACATGGTTTCATCAATCTATCAAATTGTCAAAAAGTATTATTGAAAAAATAAATGGAGAAGAAATAAAAGACGAAGATTTTAGTTCTTTTTTATCAATTTCTCCCTTTAAAGATGTTGTTAGTCAACATAATTTATGTATTTCGTTAGCCGTTGCAAAATTCCTTTCGATCTCTGATGAAACATTAAAGAATCGTATTGAAGATTTACCACGTTTAGCGTTACGAATGGAAACATTTGAAGGAATAAACAACACGACAATCATCAACGATGCATATAATATGGACCTTGATGCATTGGTTCATTCCCTTGAATACCAATTAAGTATATCATTAGGAAAAAAACGCATTGCTATTCTCGCTACGGACGGGTTACAACCTTACCAACAAGAAGAGATTACCCACATTATCAATCGATTCAGATTGGATGGTGTTTATTTTATACACAATAATGAAACTCCACCAGTATCTGAAATTCGTGACTGTACTGTTTTAATAAAGGGTACGAGAGCCTCTAATTTACAGCGTATTGCGCGTCTATTCACACTTAAAAAACATAAAACAAGACTGGAAATCAACCTTTCTGGAGTTAAACATAATATTGATATTTTCAGACAATTGATTCCTGGCACTTGTAAAATGCTCGCAATGGTTAAAGCTTCTTCTTATGGTTCAGGAGCAGTGAAAATTGCGCAGTATTTAGAAAAAATAGGCATTGAATATTTAGGGGTAGCCTATGCAGATGAAGGAGTTGAACTACGTCGCAATGGGGTTACTTTACCCATTTTAGTTATGAACGCTGAAGAGGAAGGTTTTGATGATATCATCAAATACGAATTGGAACCTTCTATCTATTCGTTCGAAATGTTAGACGGATTTATTCACGCGTTAATTCTAAACGAAAGAGAACAATATCCTGTTCATTTAAAATTCGATACAGGAATGAGACGCTTGGGATTTGAGCAAAACGATATCAATAAAATCGTTTCAGTTCTACAAGCGCAACCTGAAATTCGCGTCAAAAGTGTGTATAGCCATTTAGCAGATGCAGATAATCGACAAGATGCAAGTTTCACGAAAGAACAAATTCAACGATTTAAAACGATTTGTGAGGAGTTGGAACCCAAAATAAGTTATCCGTTTATCAAACACCTGGCAAATACGGAAGGAATAGGAAGTTACCCTAGCGCTCATTTTGATATGGTTCGCATTGGCATCGGAATGTATGGTTATGTTTCCAATCCTATCATTGCAGAGCAATTAAAACAAGTCATTTCTTGGAAAAGTGTGATCTCACAGATTAAAAAGTTGACCGTTGGTGAAAGTGTAGGCTACAATCGTCAATTTATTGCAAACGAAGAAACTACCATTGCAATCATCCCTGTTGGTTATGCAGATGGCTACCGTAAATCATTAGGAAATGGAGTCGGTGCAGTATATATACAAGGGAAAAAATGTAACGTCCTTGGAAATGTGTGTATGGATATGATTATGGTTGATGTAACAAATATTCAAACACGCGTAGGAGCTGATGTTGAAATCATTGGGGAACATCAAACACTAACAAAACTCGCCAGTAATATGAATACGATTCCTTACGAGGTCTTGACTTCCATCTCACCGAGAGTTCATCGGGTGTATGTGGAGGAGTAATATTAGTATAAGATTTTCACTAAATTTTATTTTATAATTTTATGCATCTTTTTAATACACTTTCAATATGAAAACTTACTTTCTTACTCTTGTAATTTTAATTTCTTTTGGCTTAAAGTCACAAACATTAAACATAAAAAATTCATATGTTTTTGGAGGAGCAGATAGTGATAGCATTGTAAAAATTATTGCTGACAATCAAAATAATACTTATTCTGTTGGTCATTTTTATGGGGAAATTGATTTAAATCAAGACATATTAATAAATAATAATTATCAATCTGTTGGTTTGAGTGATTTATTCATTAAAAAAACAGATGAAAATGGGAATTTTATTTGGGGTAAAACTTTTGGTAATGATTCAATTGACAGAATTACTAATTTAAACTACTTTGATAATAAACTATTTATTACTGGTCAATTTAGCAAAACAATTAAACTTGATAATATTGAGCTAAAATCTAATGGAAAATTAGATGCTTTTATTGCAATGATGGACACATCTGGAAATATAATTTGGGCAAATTCATATGGAGGAAATTCAAATGATATATTTACAAGTTTATCGATAAATGAAAGTGGAATATACGTTTCTGGTTTATTTGCAGGAGATGTATTTAATCAAACAACGAACGGTTCTTTGATTATTGCTAAAATTAAATTGGATGGTTCACAAACTATTTGGTCTAAAACATTAAGTGATAACTATAAAATTAAATCAAATGGATCTGCATTTGATTCAAAAGGAAATTTGATTTTTGCAGGTAGTTTTAAAGGAGATAAAATAGATTTCAACCCTTCTTTGACTAAAGATTCTTTGCTTTCATCTGAAATGAAACCTAGTACAACTTTTTTTACTCAAGATGCTTTCATGTTAAAGCTAAATCCTGATGGAGAATTTGTTTTTGTAAAAAAAATTGGAGGAATTGGAGGAATATCTGGTGATGAAATCATATATGATGTTTTTTATAATAATGGAAAAATTGCATTAACTGGACAAATAACTGGTAGTGTCGTATTTGGGGAGGGAGTATCAAGCAAGACAATTGTAAGTAATGGCAAAGAAGATGCTTTTGTTGCTCTTTATTCTGATTTAGGAGATTTTAATTGGGTAAGGAATGTAGGGGGGCTAAAGACTGATTTTGGTAAATCAGTTTATCTAGATTCTAGTAATAATGTTTATGTAACAGGAACTTTTTTTGATACAGATGGAAAAGGGGTTGATTTTGATCCATCAACTAAACCTTTTAAATTAAATAGTTCTATTTCTCTTAATGCCTTTTTTTGGATTTTAAATTCGAACGGAAATTTTATAAGTGCCTATTCTATTGGGGGATCTGGTGTTGATAATGGAGTTAGTATTTACAAACAAAATAAAAATGTATATGCTTCAGGAAATTTTGAGGGTAATTTTAATATTGAGAATAAAAATTATTCATCAAAGGGTAAAACTGATATTTTTGAAATAAATTGGGATTTATTATGTTCTGAATTATCATTAATTAAACCAAATAAAACTGAAATATGTAGTTATGAATTCACAAATTTAAGTAGTAATTATCCTACAAATTCAATATTCAATTGGTATAAAGATGGCATTTTAATTTCAAATAATTCAACATTAGACAGTATCAACTTAACTGGAAGTTATTATTTATTAGTAGATTATATTGGGTGCAAATATACTTCTTTACCAGTATTTTTAAAAGTTAATCAAAAGCCAAAGGCATCCATTTTCAACATTGGTCAAGCAAATTTTTGTTTAGGTGATTCTATCTTATTAATAGCTAAAGGAGGTTATAAATACAAATGGAATAACTTTATCGAAAATGATTCTATTTATATAAAAGAGTCCGGTATTTATAACGTATTAGTAACTGATTCAAATTTCTGTTCAAATGATACTAGTATATATGTAAATACTAAATCATTACCAGATGGTGTTGATATTTGTTTAGTTACCTGTATAACTAATATGAATAAAATTATCTGGAATAATCCATATCAACAAAATATAAAATCATTTAAGATTTATAAACAAAGTAAAATAAATAGTGAATACGAGCCAGTTTCTGAACAGCTCGTTTCTGAAATGAGTGAATGGATAGACTTAAATTCTACTAATCAATTAGAACGATATAAAATTTCAGTTATAGATTCTTGTGGAAACGAAAGTGAGTTAAGTAAAAATCATACTACAATCGCTTTAAGTAGTAATTTGGGTGTAAATGGAACTGTAAATTTAGCTTGGAATGCTTATGAAGGATTCATTTACGATAATTTTGAAATATGGAGAAGTGAAGATGGTACAAATTTTATGAAGATATCAAGTGTAGCTAATAATACTTTTGTATATATTGATAATAATCCTTTAAAAAACTCTTATTATCAAATAAGAATCAATAAAAAAGAAGAATGTTTTCCTGAAAAAAGAGCAATAAATCACGTAGAAAGTAATATTATATCAAAAGACGGTAAAACACTTAAAATTAAAGGTTTAAATCAGAACACCGTAATTCTATATCCTAACCCAACACAAGGTATTATAACTATTGAAAATTTAGAACATTTGATAAATGAACCTATTTATTTTCAAGATTTAACAGGGAGAATCGTGTATGAAACAAAAATTATTAATTCAAAACAAAAATTTGATTTAATAGGAATTGAAAGTGGGGCTTATCTAATTATTTCTAACAAAGAATTTATAGGATAATTAATCATCGAATAAAACATATTTATTTTAAAAATCATAAAAATAAGTATTTTGGGATTGAAATACGCTTTCAGATTTATAACAAGCTAGTTGCTATAATACTATAAATTGATTTTCTAATCTAAATAGGAATTTGTATTTTTGAGTTAATAACAAAAAATTATGACAACCTTTACCATACATACAGATGATGAAGAGCAATTAAAGGCTTTAAAAGCAGTTTTAAAGGCTTTAAAAATTAAATTTGAAGTAGGTAAAGAAGAAAAGCCATATGACTCTAAATTTGTATCTAAAATTCAAAAAAGCCAAAAACAACTTCGTGAAGGAAAAACAACTAAAATTTCTACTGATCAATTAGATGAATTTTTAGGTTTATGAGTTTTTTTATCGAATTTTCAGATGAAGCAAAAAAAGATATTTTATTTTTTCAGAAAGCAGGTGATAAATCAATTCTTATTAAAATAAAATCTTTAATTCTTAATATTCAGGAACATCCTTTTTCAGGAATTGGTAAACCAGAACCTCTAAAACATCAATTTACAGGGCTTTGGTCTAGAAGAATAAATCGTGAACACAGAATGATTTATAAAGTAAATCAACAATTAATAACTATCCTTTCATTAAAAGGACATTATTAAAATTTTCTCTTACCCTTTACTCTACTAAATAGAGTATAGTATAACTATTAAACTCTAAAATCCGAAAACAACAAAACTTACACCATCGGGTAAAATCCAACGCTTTTACGAACTCGATTCAACGTTTCTCGTGCAATTTTTCTCGCTCTTTCTGCTCCTTTAGCAAGAATTGCATCTACCTCTTCTGGATGAGCTTCGTAGTAAGTATAGCGTTCTCTTTCCTTTTCAAAACGAGTCAAAATCAATTCTAATAAAGCTGTTTTTGCATGACCATAGCCGTACCCCTTCGTTTTATAATTTTCACGCATGGATGCTTGTTGTTCCTCTGTAGCTAGCAAACGGTATAATTGAAAAATGTTACACGTGTCTGGATCTTTCTCATCATCCAACCCTTTCGTATCGGTCACGATTTTCATTACTTGTTTTTTCAATTCTTTTTCTGGTAAAAAAATGTCAATGAAATTATTGCGTGACTTGCTCATTTTTTCACCATCAATTCCTGGAATCAACATCGTGTCATCTTGAATCCATTCTTTTGGCACAACAAAAACTTCCCCCATTTTATGGTTAAAACGAGAGGCTACATCTCGGGTAAATTCTAAATGTTGTAACTGATCTTTTCCTACGGGAACTAATTCAGCATCATACAATAATATATCGGCTGCCATTAACATGGGATAGGTAAATAAACCCGCGTTCACATCTTGTAAACGATCTGCTTTATCCTTAAAACTATGCGCTAAATTCAAGCGTTGAAAAGGAAAATGACACATCAAATACCACGTCAATTCTGTTGTTTCAGGAACATCACTTTGTCTATAGAAGAATGTTTTTTCAGGATCTAAACCACAAGCCAACCAAGCTGTTGCAGTAGCCATCGTATTTGCATGCAACTCTTTTGCATCTTTGATTTGTGTCAATGAATGCATATCAGCGATAAACAAAAACGCTTCATTATCAGGATTTGTTGCCATTTCAATCGCTGGTAGAATTGCTCCCATGATGTTACCGAAATGTGGTCTTCCTGTACTTTGTACTCCTGTTAAAACACGTGCCATGTTTGTGGTATAATTATTGTGATGCTAAATTAACGATTTCTTTAAAGATATGATTCACTCATTTTTTGAAACTTGAAATTAGAAACCTCGTAAAACAAATTATGAAACAAGGAATCAAAAATCTATTGTCAACACTTTATAGAATTCATATGGGTGTTGTCTTTTTTATTACCTTGTTAATCTTTTATTTACCTATTCGATTTTTCCTTACGTCAGAACAAAAAAAACAAGCCATTTTTCCTGTTTTTGTCGCGTGGGCACGATTGTTTTGTCTCTTCACGGGTTTGAGAATCGCAGTTAAAAACACCTATCAACTAAAAGAGAAACAAGTTATTTTCATTGCTAATCATACTTCTTTTTTAGATATCATTTATATGTATTTACTTTTCCCGAAACACCCTTTTTTGTTCCTGGGAAAAGCAGAGTTACTTAAAATTCCACTAGTAAAAACCTTCTTCAAAAAATTACATATTCCTGTTTTCAGGGAAGCCAAAACTAAAACAGGACAATCTTTCAAACAAGCAAGTGAAGCACTTAAAAATGGTTGGTCCATTATTATTTTCCCAGAAGGAGGAATCAAAGAGAAATGTGTGCCTCAATTACAACCTTTCAAAGAGGGTGCTTTTAAATTAGCCGCATTACACAAAGTACCTCTTGTTCCTATTTCATTTTTAAACAACTATCAACTTTTTGCTGATCCTTCTACTAAAAATGCTGTAGCCAAACCTGGTAAAGCGGAAGTGATTGTTCATCAGATTATTTACATTGATAAAAATGATGAAGAAACGATCAATCTCAAAAAAGAAGAAGCATTTGATGTCATCAATCAAGGGTTGAGAAATTAAACTATCTTCTTATCTTTGTACTAAATCAGTTTGATATGAAAATCACAGAAGAAACAGTTGACCACATTGCACACCTTGCACGTTTAGAATTTACGGGAGATAGTAAAAAAGCAATCATGCAAGATATGGAAAATATCATCGGTTTTATGGACAAACTTTCTGAAGTAGATACAGAAGGGGTTGAACCATTGATTTTTATGTCGGATGAAATTAACGTGCTTCGCGAAGATGTAGCAGAGGTTAGCGTTTCACAAAAAGAAGCGCTTAAAAATGCACCAAAACACGATTCAGATTATTTTAGAATTCCGAAAGTTCTTTCGAAATAATAAAGCGAAGCGAAATCAAATATTAACTCATTTAGTTAAATTTTAACTGAGTTAGTTATTTTTTAACTATTTCTTTACCTGGATTTCCTACAATGGTTTTTCCTTGTTCTACGTTTTTAATAACTACAGTTCCTAAACCCAACAAAGCATTATCTCCAATTTTAATATCGTTGATAATAGTAGTAGCTGGAGAAACCCAAACGTTTTCCCCCATAGTTACACTTCCCGAAAACGTAGCACTTGCAGCAATTAAGGTGTTTCTGCCAATTTTCACTCCATGACCTATGTGCACAAGGTTATCCGTTTTTACAAATTCATTAATCACCGTAGAACCAAGAACGGCTCGATCAATTGTATTATTGTTACCAATTACCACATGATCAGCGATGATGACGTTTCCAATGTGAGGTATGAATTCATTTTCTCCCTTATCATTTTTTTCGTAACCAAAACCGTTGGAACCAATCGTACAATTACAGCCAATTTTAACATGATTTCCAATCACCGTATTCGATAAAATAACTGTGTTGTGGTTAATTTCTGTGTAATCCCCAATAACAACATTTTTCTCAATCACTACATTGTGTCCAATTTTTACATTCGGTCCTAATTGTACTGAAGGATCAATAAAAGCAGATTTCTGAATGGTGTAATCTACCTCGTGCTCTACAAAAAAATGCTCTAAAATCTGTTTGAAAACTTTTCTTGGGTTTTCTACAAAAAGATAGTTACACGAATTCAAATTTAAATATTCAGTATTCGTATTACGATCGCAAATTATGGTGCCAGCTTGAATTTCTTTCAACATTTGTTGATTTTTAATCGAACACCAAGTGACTACCTGGCTTTGATCTTCAACGTAAGCGAAATCTTTGATAGAAATAATGTTCGATATAGCGTGGTTTTTATCACCTATGAATTTTTCGTAATTCACTGTGTTTAAAATGTCAGAAATTAAAATCATTTTGTACAAAAGTTCGAAATTAATAGTACAACAAACACCAACGCATGTTTCAATTTTATAATTTTCAAAATTATAAAAAACAACTGTTTGTAATCATTACGGCTAAAATTACTGATTTTTTTGCCTTAGTAAATGATTTTAATTTTTTTAGATGAGAAAAGAAAATAGATTTAATAATAGAAATGTTTGAGCAGAATTATAAATCCAGCTTAGCGGGGGAAGATCTTTTATATGTAATGTTAGGGAAATAATAAAACGTTCTAATTAAATGTGATAAAAATATTCTAACTATTAAAAAAAATCAATCATTTTTAGTGTAGTATCTGGGATGGGTTTTTTAAGTATAATTAATGATGTTTTACAGCTAGTTAAACAAAAGTCAATAAAAATTCGCGAATAGTAAGATGTTCTATTCCTTCCATATTTGATAAAGAAATTTCATCCATACTAACTACCATTTTAGGATAGTTATCTTTTATTTTTGCCAGATTACCAAATTCACGTTCAATTGTCGTTTGTTCAATTAATAAATATGCTACTTGAATGTAGTGTTTTTTTCCATTTTTTTGAGCGATAAAATCAATTTCTTTATCACCCATTTTTCCAACATAAACTTCATATTTCATTGTTTTTAAATGATGATAAACTACATTTTCTAAAACTTTATTTATGTCTTGAGGTTTAAATGAAACGATTGCATTTCTCATTCCAATGTCTTCAAAATAATATTTTTCACCAATTTCAAATATTTTTTTACCCCCAATTTCATTTCGCTTTACCCCATCAATAAAAAAAACTTGTTGTAGATAATGTAAGTATTCTAAAATGATTTTTGGTTGAATATTTATCTTTTGCGACTTCAAATAATCACTTATCCGATTTGCTGAAAATAAACTTCCTATATTATCTGAAATAAAATGAATTAAATCATTCAAAAATCTAAGATTTCGAATCTTGTATCTACTTACTACATCTCTTAAAATGATTGAATCGAAAATTCCTATTAAATAGTCGCGATATACCTGTGGATCATCCTTTAAATTTATTAAATGAGGCATCCCTCCAAATTGAATATAATGCATAAATGATTGAGCACTATCTGTTGTGTTATAAAATTCTAAATATTCTTTATAATTCAAAGAATATACTCGAATTTCAATATACCTTCCACTTAATAATGTAGCTAATTCACTTGATAATAAAGAGGCGTTACTTCCTGTGCAATAAATGTCAAAATTTCCAGTAGTTTGCAAACTACGAATTGCCTTCTCAAATGAATCAATTTCTTGAATTTCATCAATAAACAATGCATATTTGCTACCTGTTTTGATACTTTCATCTAGATATTCCATTAAATCAATATAATCTCTAATGCCATCAAATTGGTATTCCTCTTTGTTTATGTATATAATTTGTGTAGATGGATAAATTTCAAGAACTTTATCTTTTATTTGTTTTAATAAATGACTTTTTCCAACTCTACGTTGCCCTATTAAAACCTTTACTAAAGAATCACCTATAAAGGGTTCTATTTGTTTAAAATATAATTCGCGATTTAAGATTTTCATTTCTTATACATAAAATAATATACATAAATATACAAAATTTTTCATATGAGATAAACTTTATTGTAAAAAGTATGATTTATTTCGTGTAAAAAATATTTACTCTCGCCAACTATCCAAACAAGATCGGATTGTTTATGCAATCAAACGCGTGGACGAAATCTGGGATGGGATTTTTGAGTATAACTAACATAAAATGAAGCCTTTTTATTCTACTTTGTGAAATCTAAAAATTAGTAATTAATTTGATATTACACGAATTCACACAGTCCATGAAAACGCAAAATGTACTATTTCACCCTTCAAATACAGAGGAATTAAATGTTTTAAAAGCTATTGCGAAAGAGCTCAAGATTCAATTTGAAATAATCTCAAAAGAAAAAGTTTCTAATGATTTCAAGAATGAATTAACTGAAGCATTTAATGATATAAAATTATACGAACAAGGGAAGAAAAAATTAAAATCTGCAAAAGATCTTCTTGATGAGTTATAATATAATAGCGACAGATCCTTTTACTAAAAAGGTGAAACGACTAGCAAAAAGATTCTATTTCAGAAAAAGAAATTAAGCAACTTATTTCGTCGCTTACTTCTCAAGAATAAATGATTATTTTGATGTGAAAGATGTCCTTTCAAAATTATATGACATCGGTTTGGCTCGTAAAATACTATAATCAGGTTGTCAACTTTATGAGATACTACATTAAGTAATTTCAAAAGAAGTATAAATATTAAAAGTTAATAATACATTTATAAAAAATGTTCCTACGTTAATTTATAGTTATGTTAAAGCAGAATTACAAATTTAGCTCAGCGGGAATATATAACGGCACCCAAATAGGAGCTTATCGAAGCCTAGCCCACCAGCAACCCAAACAACGTCGGATTATTATTCAAATATTCATACGTGAAATGCAATTCTTTCAAGCGGTTGCAAATACCGTCGAAATCTTCTTTGTGTTTTAATTCGATACCAACAACCACAGGTCCACTTTCACGGCTGTTTTTCTTGGAGAATTGGAAATAGGTAATGTCGTCTTCAGGCCCTAACACTTGGTTTACAAACGCTTTTAAGGCACCTGGACGTTGAGGGAATTGAATCATGAAATAATGTTTCAAACCTTCGTAGACCAAAGAACGTTCTTTGATTTCTTCGGTACGCGTAATGTCGTTGTTACTTCCAGAAACGATACAAACCACATTTTTCCCTTTGATTTCTTCTTTGTAAAAATCAAGTGTGGAAATGGTCAACGCTCCTGCTGGTTCAACTACCATCGCTTCTTCGTTGTACAAACTCAAAATAGTACTACACACTTTTCCTTCTGGAATCGTAACTACTTCTCTGATTTTATCTTTACAAATTTCAAAGGTTAAGTCACCTACTCTTTTCACCGCCGCCCCGTCGACAAATTTATCAATGTGATCCAAGGTAGTATTCACTCCATTCGCAATCGATGTTTTCATAGAAGGTGCTCCTTCTGGCTCAACTCCTATTATGATCGTATTTGGACTTAATGCTTTAAATACCGTTGTAACACCAGCAACAAGGCCTCCGCCACCAATTGGAACGAAAAGATAATCAATTGGTACCTCTGTACTCGCTAAAATTTCTAAAGCGACTGTTCCCTGTCCGGCAATCACCATTGGATCATCAAATGGATGAATGAAGGTTAATCCGTTTGCTTGGCCAAAAGCCTGTGCTTCATTGTAAGAATCATCAAACGTATCTCCTGCCAACACAATCGTAACCATTGATTTACCAAACAACTCTACTTGTCTGATTTTTTGCTTTGGAGTAGTCGAAGGCATATAAATCGTGCCTTTAATCCCTAATTGCATACACGAATAAGCAACTCCCTGTGCATGGTTTCCAGCACTTGCACATACAATTCCTTTCGCTTTCTGTTCTTCGGATAAGTTGTACATTTTGTTATATGCACCACGTAATTTATATGAACGTACTAACTGTAAGTCTTCGCGTTTTAATAAAACATTTGCTTGAAATTTTTCAGACAATGTCATACTTCGCATCAAAGGAGTGACATAAGCAACTCCTTCTAATACTTCTTTCGCTTGTTGTATGTGTTGTAGTGTTACCATTTTGGTAGGTTATGAATGATGAGTTATGGATTATGATTTAACCCATAACTCATAAATTCTATTTTATAATTCGTTCAATGCTTTCATGTCAGACATTGCTGCACGTAATACCTCTCCTACTTTTTCAATTGTATGAGAACGTAATACTTTGTTTACCGCAATAATTTCTTTATTATCAACTCCATTGTCTTTTCCGTCGTTGAAGTTTTTACCAATCAAGTCTGCAGTAACGGTTTTCATGAAATCTGCTAATAATGGTTTCGCAGCATGGTCAAATAAGTAACAGCCGTATTCTGCTGTATCAGAAATTACACGGTTCATTTCGAATAATTTTTTACGAGCAATTGTATTTGCGATAAGCGGTGCTTCGTGTAATGATTCGTAGTAAGCAGATTCTTCTTTAATTCCTGTTTCTACCATCACTTCGAACGCTAATTCAACTCCTGCTCTTACGAATGCAACCATCAATAAACCATTATCGAAAAATTCTTGCTCACTGATTTTCGCAGTTGCTTCTGTTTTTTCAAATGCTGTATTACCCGTTTCCGCTCTCCAAGTCAATAAATCTTT
The DNA here is from genome assembly GCA_046304235.1 of Crocinitomicaceae bacterium. GTDB lineage: Bacteria > Bacteroidota > Bacteroidia > Flavobacteriales_D > Crocinitomicaceae > CANHVK01. Next base: position 35,937 of record JBKCEW010000041.1, read on the forward strand.
GTCATTATTAGCCCAGTCCAACATCATTGTTTGAGAGAAATGACCACTCATGATATCGTCTTGGTGTTTTTGGAACAACGGACGCATGATGTTTTTCAATTCCGTTGAAATTTCAAACGCTTTGATTTTCGCAGGATTTGATAAACGATCCATCATTGCTGTAATTCCGCCGTGTTTCAATGCTTCAGTGATTACTTCCCATCCGTATTGAATTAAAGTAGCAGCATAACCTGGCTCCACTCCTAATTCTACCATTCTATCAAAGGATAAAATAGAACCAGTTTGCAAGACTCCACAAAGGATGGTTTGCTCACCCATTAAATCCGATTTTACTTCAGCAACAAACGAAGATTTCAATACACCTGCTTTGTGACCTCCTGTACCAGCAGCATACGCTTTCGCCCACTCCCATCCTTTTCCTTCTGGATCATTTTCTGGGTGAACAGCGATTAATGTAGGAACACCAAATCCTCTTTTATACTCCTCACGTACTTCTGTTCCAGGACATTTAGGTGCCACCATGATAACGGTAATATCTTTACGAATTTGCATTCCTTCTTCTACGATATTAAAACCGTGTGAGTAAGATAATGTCGCCCCTTGTTTCATCAATGGCATAACCGCAGACACCACACTTGTATGTTGTTTGTCTGGAGTTAGGTTGATAACTAAATCAGCAGAAGGGATTAATTCTTCATACGTTCCAACTTCAAAACCATTTTCAGTAGCATTTTTCCAAGAAGCACGTTTTGTTTCAATGGCATCTTTACGTAAGGTATATTTCACGTCCAAACCTGAATCTCTCAAGTTTAATCCTTGGTTTAATCCTTGTGCACCACATCCTACGATTACAATCTTCTTTCCTAACAACGCGTTCACGCCATCAGCAAATTGATTGATATCCATAAATTCACAAACCCCTAATTGGTTTAATTGTTCTCTTAATGATAGAGAGTTAAAATAATTTGCCATACTGATTATTATAAAATGATTTTCTCGTTATTCATATCTTCTATATGCTCTTCCAACGTTTTCATTGGTTTAGAAATTGCTACACGTCCAGAACGTACGAATTCTAATAAACCAAATGGTTTCAACTCGGTGAACAATGCTTTGATTTCATCTGGATATCCTGTTTTTTCCAAAATGGTAAATTCAGATTCGATCGTCAAAATACGTGCATGGTGTGCACGAACAATACGTTCTGCATCTCCCCCACTCGCTAATGCAATCGTAGGTAATTTATACAAAGCGATTTCTTGGTAAACTACCTCATCATCTGAATGATAAAATGCTTTCACCACATCGATTTGTTTTTCAATTTGGGATACCACTTTACGAACGGTTTCTTTGGGTTCGTTTACAACAATGGTATAACGATGGATTCCTTCAATTTCAGATTCTGATGCTGTAATGCTCTCGATATTAATGTTTCTACGTGTAAAAATAATCGTGATGCGATTCAACATCCCCACGCTATTTTCTGTAAATACGGATATATTGTATGTGTTATTTTCCATCTTCTCTTATTTTAAACGAATTTCAGACACAGAAGCACCTGTTGCTACCATTGGGAATACATTTTCTTCTTGCTCTACAACAACTTCTAATAAATAAGCCGCCTTACTTGATAACATAGTATCCAATGCTTCGCTCAATTCTGTTCGTTGGTCAATTTTTAATGCTTCAATATCGTATCCTTTAGCGATTTGTGTAAAATTAGGATTCACAATATCTGTGAAAGAGTAACGTTTTTCGAAGAACAATTCTTGCCATTGACGTACCATTCCTAGGAAGTTATTATTCAAAATCAAGATTTTAACATCAATCTTAAATTGTAAAATAGTACCTAATTCTTGAATTGTCATTTGGAAACCACCATCACCAATAATCGCTACAACCGTTTTGGAAGGATTACCCAATTTAGCACCAATTGCTGCTGGTAAAGCAAATCCCATTGTACCTAATCCACCAGAAGTAATGTTGGTGTTTTGTGCTTTGTATTGATAATAGCGTGAAGTAATCATTTGGTGTTGACCAACATCCGTTACAACAATTGCTTGTCCATCTGTTTTTTCAGAAAGCATATTTACCACTTCCGCCATTTGTAAACGGTCGTGTTTTGGATGAATTGCATCTTCAATAACTGCCTCCACCTCTAATTTTTCTGCATCTCTAAATTCTTGTATCCACGATTCGTGCGTGCGTTTTTCCACTTTCGTGGTTAACAATGCTAATGCTTCTTTTGCATCTGCGTGTACGGAAACTGCATTGGTTACAATTTTGTTTAATTCTGCAAAGTCAATATCAATATGGATAATTTTTGCTTGTTTCGCATAACGACTTACATCACCAGTTACACGGTCATCAAAACGCATTCCTACTGCTAAAATCACATCTGCTTCATTCGTTAAAATGTTAGGTGCGTAATTTCCATGCATTCCTAAATAACCAACATATTGAGGATGATCAGGTGGAAATGCTCCTAACCCTAACAAAGTAGAGGCTACAGGAATCCCTGATTTTTCAACGAACTCTAATAACTCTTGTTCAGCATTCGCTAATGTAATTCCTTGTCCTACTAATAAATAAGGTTTTTTAGCAGTATTCAATAATGCCGCTGCATCGTCAATTTTGGTTGGGTCCATTACCGGATTAGGGAAATAACTACGAATATCTTTACACGCTTCGTAATTAAAGTCCATCATACCAAATTGTGCATCTTTAGTGATATCAACCAACACAGGACCCGGACGACCAGTACGCGCTATGAAAAATGCTTTCGCTAACGCCGCAGGAATATCTTGCGCTCTTTTTACTTGTACATTCCACTTTGTAACAGGCATAGAAATACCGATTACATCCGTTTCTTGGAATGCATCTGTTCCTAACAAATGTGACGCTACTTGACCTGTGATACAAACCACCGGTGTAGAATCAATCATTGCATCTGCTAACCCAGTTATTAAGTTTGTAGCTCCTGGACCCGAGGTTGCAAAACACACACCACACGTTTCAGATGTACGTGCAAATCCTTGAGCAGCGTGAATTGCTCCTTGTTCGTGACGTACTAAAATATGTTTTACTTTATCGCTGTAATCATACAACGCATCGTAAATTGGCATGATTGCCCCACCTGGATAACCGAAAATCGTGTGAACGCCTTCGGCAACTAGGCTTTTTATTACGGCTTCTGAACCTGTTATCTGACTCATAATTATTTATTTATCTGTTATACACCCTTCCGATGCAGTAGCCACACATTTTGCATATTTATACAAAATTCCTTGTGACACCTTCAAATCAGGTTGTTTCCAATTTTTTCTTCGTTCTGCGATTTCTTCTTCGCTTACTTTTAAAGTTAATGTGTTGTTTGCAGCGTCAATAGCAATAATGTCTCCGTCTTTCACTAATCCTATAATGCCCCCATCAATCGCTTCTGGAGTAATGTGTCCTACAACAAAACCGTGTGTTCCTCCAGAAAAGCGTCCATCTGTAATCAAGGCAACGCTATTTCCTAAACCAGCTCCCATGATTGCTGAAGTTGGTTTTAACATTTCTGGCATTCCTGGCCCTCCTTTCGGTCCACACATACGAATCACAACAACTACCCCTTCTTTGATTCTACCATCTTTTAAACCATCAATTACCGTAAACTCATCTTCAAAAACTACAGCTGGTCCTTCAAAGAATTCTCCTTCATGACCACTGATTTTAGCTACGGCTCCTTGTTCTGCTAGGTTACCATATAACACTTGTAGGTGACCAGTTGTTTTAATTGCCTTTTCTGTTGGTAAGAATATTTCTTGCCCTGTTTTGAACGAAGGTAATTCAGCTAAATTTTCAGCAACTGTTTTCCCTGTAACGGTCATACAATCACCATGTAACATTCCGTGTTCCAACATGTATTTCATAACTGCTGGAGTACCACCTACATTATGTAAATCCTCCATCAAGGATTTTCCTGAAGGTTTTAAATCCGCCAATACAGGAGTAATATCACTCAATCGTTGGATATCATCAATCGTTAATTTAATACCAACCGAATGTGCCATCGCTATTAAATGCAATACCGCATTCGTTGAACCACCCAAAACAATCACAATACGGATTGCATTTTCAAATGCTTTCCATGTCATGATATCTCTTGGCTTTATATCTTTTTCTAATAGATTACGAATCGCCTTTCCAACTGAATCGCACTCATGTCTTTTATTTGCACTTAACGCTGGATTAGAAGAACTGTAAGGTAAACTCATTCCTAACGCTTCTATAGCAGAAGCCATCGTGTTTGCCGTATACATACCGCCACAAGCACCAGCACCAGGACAAGCATGTTTGATAATTCCTTTGAAATCTTCAGGGGTAATTGCATCATTCATTTTTTTACCCAACGCTTCAAAGGCAGAAACGATATTCAATTTTTCACCTTTCCACTCACCCGGTGCAATAGTTCCACCATAAACCATGATAGCAGGGCGATTTAAACGACCCATTGCAATCAAAGAACCAGGCATGTTTTTATCACACCCCATAACTGCGATTAGTCCATCGTAGTATTGAGCACCACAAACAGTTTCGATTGAATCTGCAATGATATCACGCGAAACCAAGGAATAACGCATTCCATCTGTTCCATTAGACATACCATCACTCACTCCTATTGTATTGAAAATCAATCCTACTAAATCTGCCTCTTGAATCGACGACTTGATTTGTTTAGATAAATCATTCAAATGCATGTTACACGTATTTCCTTCGTAACCAGCACTAGCAATACCCACTTGCGCTTTTGACATATCCTCATCTGTCAATCCAATACCATATAGCATGGCTTGACCAGCAGGTTGAGATTCGTCTTGAGTAATTGTTCTCGAATATTTATTGATTATCATATGTTTCTATTTATTAGATTTAAAACTCACTTACTTTTCGTTTAAAATCTAAAATTTCTATTGTTTTTATGCTAATTCCAATTCTTTGTGAAGTACTAAATTCATATAATTACGTTGAATTATAGCACCTTTCGAATCTTTCCAATTTAAAGGAAATGTATAATCATCTAATGATTCAATGCCAATCACTTCTGCAGCTGTTCCACAGAAAAATGCTGCATCTGCTGTTTTAATATCTTCCGGTGTAAAGAATTTTTCTTCCATCGGAATATTTAATTTTTGAGCCAATTCAATTACTGTTGCACGAGTGATACCTGCCAAAATGTTTCCTAGAGGAGCAGTAAATAATTTACCGTCTTTTTCCATAAAGAAGTTTGCTCCTGGCCCTTCAGCGATGTAACCATTCATATCGGTTAATAACGCTTCGTCGTAACCGTTATGCTTAGCCTCTGTCGTTGCTAAAATAGAATTAGTATAGTGTCCAACTACTTTTGCTTCAACATGACACGATTTAGGATTAGGTCGTTGGAACGAAGAAAGACCCAAACGCAACATCTTATCTCCTAAATATTTACCCCACTCCCAAGCCATAATTACAACGTGAACTTCTTCTACTGGTTGCAAAGACATATTTGGACCTAAATATACTAATGGACGTAAATAAGCATCTGTTAAATTGTTTCTTTTTAATACCTCGTATGAGATTTGTTCTAACTCTTCAACAGTATAGTTCAATTTGATATGCATTTTCTCAGCTGAATAATGCAAACGGTCGTAATGTTCTTTTGCTTTGAAAATTTTTGTTCCTTGCTCTGTCTCATACGAACGAATTCCTTCGAATACACCGTTACCATAATGCATGGTTTGGTTATATAAATTTACGCCAGCATCTGCAGCTTTTACATACTGTCCATCAAGGAAGATAATTGTGTCGTTGTTAAAGTACATACGTTTTTATTTTTAAAAATTCATATTAATAAAAAAGCCTTTCTTCGGTTTGACGAGAAAGGCTTTTCGGTTTATTTTGTTATCAATACCTCATCTCGTCAGGTTGTCCAGACAATAATTGTATTAATAATAATGACGTTGTTGTTTTTCATTTCTAACTAAACCCTACTTTATTTGTAGGCGTTGCAAATATATAAAATAAAAAAATTAAATTTCAAAAATTAGAATAAATTAAGTAAATAAACTCCATAAATGCATTTTATATAAATTGATAGTTCTTACTTCTAATGTATTTAGAAAAACAAAATAAGATTAAAGCACTCAAAATATTCAACTATATTTGTAATGTAACCAAGGTAATAATCTTTTGGCAGAATTAATATTTAAAGCAGTTGTAACGGGTCTCATATTAAGTATGATGGTTGGGCCTGCTTTCTTTTTGCTTTTAGAGACAAGTATAAAAAAAGGCATTCGAACTGCTTTATTCTTTGATTTTGGTATTCTTACTAGTGATTTGATTTATATCTCAATCGCATATGTTTTTTATGCAGAAGTAGCAAAAATTATGGAAGGACATAATGAGTTACTTAAAATTATTGGTGGTGTACTATTCATCGTTTTTGGTGTAATTTCCATTATCAAAAAACCTTCGGTCAAAAATCAAGAAGAAATAGATAATAGTTCTCAATCAAATAAAGATAATTGGCTACAATTTTTAAAAGGATTAATGCTCAATATGGCAAATCCCATGGTGATTTTTTATTGGTTTAGTGTTATGGCATTAAGCGCTAAACATGGGGCAAATAATGTCTTTGAAACCATCTTATTCCTCGGAATCATGCTTACCGTTTTCTTCTCCATTGACTTATTAAAAATCATGGGAGCCAAAAAACTACGTCCTTTTATTACTGACCCTGTTTTACAATCCTTAAATCGTATTACTGGTTCAATATTAACCTTGTTTGGTTTAGTGCTTTTATTACAAGGTCTTCTCGATAAATTTTAATTCATATCCATGAAAAAAATTGTTTTAATCTTAAGTTTTATAATTCCGATTATTGGAATCTCTCAAGTTGTATTAAAAGAAAATTTAACCCCTATTGATAAGATTTTTTGGGATATCAAAAAGACAAAAATTCAATCTGCTGGAAGTTATTACAAAGATCTTTTAGGACAAACCAGAGATAGACATGGTAAATGGGAGTACTTTAATGAATTTGGTGATTTAGAGGAGATCAGAACTTTTTACAGGGAAAAATTACACGGTCAAGTTTTTCTAAAATATGCCAATGGAAAACCTAGACAAGAGGGTTATTTTAAAATGAATAGTCAAGATAGTGTTTACCGTGAATGGATAGAAAATGGAACATTAATTGTAGAAGGTAATTACAAAAACAACAAACCTTTTGGAATTTGGAAAAGATACTATTCAAACGGAAAAGAACAAGCTATTGAAGAATATATCGATACTATATGTTATATCAAAGAATTTTGGATGAACGATAGTCTTCATTCACATGTAATTAAAAATGGAAACGGTACCAAAACATTGTATCACCCTAATGGAAAATTGAAAGAAAAGTACAATTATAAAGAAGGTTTAAGAGATGGACCTTGTGAAGATTGGAGCATAAATGGATATATTCTTTTAAAAGGAGGCTTCAAACAAGAACGCAAAGATGGAGAATGGAACTACTATTATTATACAGGTGATTTAGAAAAAACAAGCAATTATAAAAATGGCCTATTAGAAGGAGCTTACGCGTACTATTATGACAATAAAGTAGTGAATGTAAGTGGAAATTATCATCTAGGAAAAAAAGAAGGGAAATGGACTTGGTATACAAACAAAGGAACCAAAGACCAAGAAGGATCTTTTGTAAATAACCTACAAGATGGAGCTTGGGTTTACTATTATCCTACTGGTCAGGTATCTTACAATGCTTTTTACAAAGAAGGGAAAAAAGAGGGGAAATGGGAATATTTCTATGGAAATAAACGCCTTTTCAAAGTAGGAACTTTTAAAAATGATTTAAAAGACGGACTCTGGGAAACATGGTATGAAAATGGAACCTTGCTTATGTCTGGAAAATACAACCATGGTAAAGAACAAGGTGTTTGGTTAAATTACTGGGAAAATGGAAAGCTTAAAAATAAATCCACATTTAAAAATGGTGCTTTACATGGACAATGGAATTCTTGGTATCCAAACGAAGGAATAATGTTAACCGGTTTTTACAAACAAAACTTAAAAACTGGAAAGTGGGTTCGTTACATGGAAAATGGAAAAATAGAAGAAGTTACTAACTATAAAATCACTACAAAAAAACTGAATAATATGGATTATGGATTCTGGAAAAATAGAACGATGAAGGAAACCATAAAGCATGGAAAATTTGAAAGTTACTCTCAAAAAGATTTTCAATTAACTGAAACAGGCAACTATTACAATGATCTGAAAGATGGAACATGGACAGCCTATTTACCTGGAGGTAAAGTGCCTGCATTCATCACAAATTATAAAAAAGGGGAATTAGATGGTTTGATGGTAGAATTTGGTCGTAGTGGAGAAAAAATTTCTGAAACTTCTTACAACAAAGGAGTTAAAAACGGAAAAATGAAGTTGTTTGATAAAAAAGGAAAAGTAATTCTAGAAAAAGAATTCATAAACGGAATCGAAAAGAGGTAAATCATGCACGTTTTCTTTATTGACACTGTTCACCCTGCACTTGAAGAACGATTAGTTGACTATGGATTTAATTGCATTGATGTTAGCAAGGATCATATAAATGAACTAAAGGATAAACTGGCAGAAGCAGATGGCATTGTCATTCGTTCAAGGTTTCCAATGAATGAAGCATTACTTCAATATGCAACGAAACTCAAATTCATAGCCCGATCTGGAGCAGGTATGGAAAATATAGATGTAGCCTATTGTAAAAAAAGAAACATTACTTTATTTAATGCACCTGAAGGAAATAGAAATGCAGTTGGGGAACATGCTCTTGGCATGCTTTTGGCTTTAATGAATAATTTTCAAAAAGGTGATGCTGAAGTTAGAAAAGGTATTTGGGATCGTGAAGGTAATCGTGGCGAAGAATTAGATGGGAAAACGGTAGGGATTATCGGTTATGGAAATAACGGAACTGCATTTGCAAAAAAACTAAGGGGGTTTGACGTAAAAGTGCTAGTTTACGATAAATACATTGATAAAATCACCGATCCTTTTGTTAATCAAGTACCATTGGAAATACTATATGATCAGTCAGATGTAATCAGTTTTCATATTCCTCAAAATGAAGAGACTATATATTGGGCAAACGAAACCTTTTTTGAAACCGTTAAAAAACCTATTTACCTCTTAAATTTATCACGTGGTAAAATTGTTTCTACCCATGCATTACTGAAAGCTATTCTAAATGGAAAAGTAAAAGGGGCAGGCTTGGATGTATTGGAATTTGAAAAAGCAAGTTTTGAAAATTTTGACAATGAAAAAATAGAAGACTTCAACGCTTTAATTTCCAATTCAAAAGTTCTTTTAACTCCACATGTGGGTGGTTGGACTACTGAAAGTTACATCAAACTAAGTACAGTTTTAGCTGATAAAATCATTACTTGGCACAAAAAACTTAAATAGATTAATCAAAGTTTTAATTAATTTATTAACTTTACACCATATTTACAATTAAAACTGTATAACATGAACTCATTAGGATTTGTAACGTTCTTATTAATTGGTGGAATGGCATTTTGGGTATTGTTTTTCTTACTTGGATTCGTTTTACCTTACTGGATTTCTTTAGGTGTTTTCGAATGGTTACGTCCAAAGAGAGTTTTTGATGAAGAAGATAAAAATTAATTTTTTATATAATTTAGGAAAGACCAATCAATGATTGGTCTTTTTTTGTTTTATGCTAGTGCAACTTTTATGATAATTATGTCGTATTATTATTGAATATGAATTTTTTACGTGTAATATATACCATTATCATTTTAACTTCATTTGGAGTTGGTGTCGTTGCATGTAATTCTCATCCAAAAAAACAATCACTCAAACACGTTGACTTAGATAAATATAAAAACAGAAGTTTTTTTGGTATTGTAGATTCAAGTTATGCTCAAGCTTATCCATTTATACGATTTGATAGAAATCATTATCAATTTTACACCTCTAAAAGTGCCAATTTCGAGAAATTGTATTATGATATCAAACAAATGATTCAGTTTAGAGATCGCAAACTAAACTTTTATCATATCGGTGGTTCCCATTTACAAGCAGACGTATACACTCACGAAATGCGGACCTTTTTACAAACAAATTGGAAAGAACTTCCTGGAGAACGTGGGCTAATTTTTCCTTTCGATCTAGCCAAAACAAATAACCCATGGAACTATAGTTTTGCATCTCGGAATAAATGGACAACCTATAAAAGTACACTTGATAGGCCAGATTCATTAGACTATGGTTTGTTGGGGATGGTACTTGAAACGGGCGATTCCCTAATTAGTATCGATTTTAAATATAAACGAACAAAGATTAAACCTCCCTTCGATCGAATTCGTATGTACCACAACAAAGGAACTTTTCCTTATGAAATAAGTTTAGGGAAGGATGACTCTTTAATTTTACGTATTCAAACAAATGAAGAACAAGGTTATACTGATCTCTATTTAAAACAAAACCTAACAAGATTTCATTTGCATTTAGCTCGTTGCTCAACGAATAAATATAAGTTCAGATTACTTGGATTTCAGTTAACAAATAATGAACCTGGTATTTCCTATAATACTATTGGTGTAAATGGGGCTTCACTTCCTACCCATTTAGGAAATAAATTATTTACAGAGCAACTCAAAGAATCTCCACCTGATTTCTTTGCATTTTCAGTAGGAACGAATGATGCAAATGTACCCTATGAATTATTTAATCCCGCTTTTTTTAGAGCTAATTTAGACACCTTAATTAGAAATGTCTTAAGTATTAACCCAAACTGTGCGATTTTATTAACGGTTCCAAACGATGCTTTCTTCAAGAAAAAATATCTCAATAGAAATGTTGCTCGAGAACGAAAAGTAATTAAAGAACTTGCAAAAAAATACCAAGCAGCCGTATGGGATATGTATGGTATAATGGGTGAACTTGGTTCTTGTAAAACATGGTACAAAAACGGTTTGATGCGCTACGATTTAGTACATTTTTCAGCTTCTGGCTATACACTTAAAGGGGAAATGTTTGCCGAGTCTTTTTTAAAATGGCTTGAACAAATGGATCGAAGAGATAAGGAAATATATTATAGAAAATAGCCGTTAAATACTCTCCACAATTTTGATATGATTAAATATTATTTTGATATTCAAAAAAATAGTTATATATTCCTTAAAAGTTAATCACTTATTAAGTTTAATTTTTTAAACTGTGAAATCTGTTCTTAATAGGATACTTTAAGATTTAAATATATTCTTAAAACACCTATTTTGAAAACACTACATCAGCCTTTTTATTTATTTAATTTTCGGGGCATTTAATTCAAGAATTAAAAATTCGTTTATTTATTAAAAAGTAAAATTGGTTGTCATTTTTTTTAATAATCATACTTAAATTATAATTTTTTAGTAAAATGGAACATTTGAAAATTGCGAGTGACAACTACGTTGCATTCACATTCTTTATCGGAACAATGGCTATGATGGCCGCATCTGTATTCTTCTTTTTTGAACTTAACAATACATCTCAAAAATGGAGAACATCAGTATTAGTCTCAGGATTAATCACTTTTATTGCAGCAATACATTATTACTACATGAGAGGCTACAATCTTGAAACAGGAGAATCACCTACTTTTTTTAGATACGTAGATTGGATTCTTACTGTACCATTAATGTGTGTAGAATTTTACCTAATAACCAAAAAAGCAGGAGCTAAAATTTCACTTTTGTGGAAGTTAATATTTGCTTCACTTGTAATGTTAATCACAGGTTATTTTGGAGAAACAATTGATAGAGGGAATAGTGTACTTTGGGGAGTAATTTCTGGTATTGCTTACTTCTATATCGCATACCTTGTTTGGTTTGGTGAAGTTGCTAAATTATCTCAAGATGCTGGTGAACAAGTAAGTAAAGCTACTAGAATTTTAGCATGGTTTGTACTTGTTGGTTGGGCTATTTACCCTTTAGGTTATATTCTAGGTACACCAGGAGGACTTTTTGGAATTAAGTTAGTTTCTGATCCAGCTGCTGCATCACATTACATGGATATTGTATATAACATCGCTGATGCAATTAATAAAATTGGCTTTGGATTAGTAATATATTCATTATCAAGAAAAGAAGATTGATTTATAGAACTATTTTATTTCTGTAAAAAATAAATTTTACAGCGAGTTTTTCTTTAGTGAGAAACTCGCTTTTATTTTGATTTAAAATGGACTCCTATTTCACTTTAGAAAAATCGTTCTAAACCTAATTCTTTCTCTACAAATGTGATTCCGTAATCTTCAAGTTCTTTTAAAATAGGTTGATATACTTCTTTCATTACAGGAACCTGAACTCCTTTTAAAGAAATTTGATTATTCAAAATCATTTTAGCACAAATGGCAACTGGTAAACCTACAGTATTACTCATGGATGTGAAAATCTGATTTTCACCAAGATTGACCATAGAAGATAGAATTTGGTATTTATTGTCTTCTAACAAATATTCAAACTCGTGATGCATAACTAACATATCTTTATCTCCCTCTTCCAATACCCATTTACCAACTAAAATCTTCTCCAATAATTGTGCAGGTGTCGCATTAACTAGGCCTATAACCTCATCATTTTTGAAAAACCCTAACCATTCAAATTTATGATATATATCCTTATCTCCTTTAGCATACAGACGCTCAAATTTCTCTTCGATTGATTCATTCGTTGAATAAGGTAAAAAAGTATTCAAAAATGTTCTTGGGGTCAATTTTTCTGAAGCTTCAATAGCATAGGAATCATCGGTCATTCCCAATGAAACGAATACATTCCAAGCCTTACAAAAACCCTCGCGTCGCAAAGTACCTCTATAAATAGTGGGAATCGTTTCTAATTTATACACAGGTCTGTAAGACAAAGAATTGCGATTCGCATATCCTTCAAATACCCCGTACCCATCTATTTCAATGCGATCTATACGTTCAAATAATTGATTGTAAGGTATATATTTATATTGATTGTTTTTAATAAATGCTGCAGCAGTACCTTGCCCTGCCAACACCACATTTCGTGGATTCCAAGTAAACTTATAATTCCAAGGATTATTATCACTTTCGGGAGCAATTAAACCACCACAAAAAGATTTAAATGATGTAATCTCTGCGCCTTTTTCGCGAATTTCATCCATGATTTTACATGCCGACATATGATCGATTCCAGGGTCAACACCAATCTCATTCATAATTAGAACACCAGCATCTATCGCTTGTTGATGTAATGCATTCATCTCGGTAGAAACGTAAGAAGGTGTAATCACATTGGTTTGAAGAGCGATACAATCTTTTGCAACATCCACATGAAAACGAGCAGGTAACATACTGATTACCAAATCAGCTTTTTCAATTTCAGGACGACGCGCTTCGGAGTTTAATGCATCAAAGTTTAATGCTACTCCTCTAGGATGTCCACCTAACTTTTTGCGAACAAGTTCAATGTTTTGATCACAAACTCGTAACTGCCAATCAAATTTTTCTGCTTGTTGTAAACAATATCTAATTAACGAAGAACTAGACATTCCTGCACCTAATAATAAAATTGATTTCATCAATACTAAATTATTCCTCTGAAACGTTACGAAGATAGGAATTCAATGAAACTTTAGAATTATTTATCCTGATTTCTTGTAAATTTTGTGAAAAATAATTCTATCCCTAACAAAAAAACTAAATTTGAAACAGGAAGATAATCTTTATTAAAATCAACTATGAAAAACATACTTATTCCAAAAATGAATCGATTAGTCTTATTAACATTAATTTCAATAGGATTACTCGTTAGTTGTAAACCTTCAAATGAATCGAAGAAAGCAAAAACTAATGAAAATAAAAATATAGTTGTCAAGGAATTAAAAGACGAAAAGTCATTTGATGAACAAGCAATCAAAATTGACTCTTTTGTGCTTGCTTATGGAAAAGTAGCAAGTTCGCTTGATTACTCAAAATCAGACGGAACATTCATTCACGTAGATGCACACCTAGACGATAAAGAGCACTTTTTACTCGTTGAAGAAGAATTCGAAAATCCGTCTTCTCATGAAAAAGGAACAAAAAAGTACTATTTTCAAAAAAATAAGATCTTCAAAACGGTTGAAGAATTTTTAGAAAACGCAATGTATAAAATTAGGGTTTCCTATTATGCGCCGAACGGAATTTGCTTGAAAACAAAAGAAAAAACTGCTACAGATGCTTTTTCAATCGAAAAGAAAAAATTCATTGCTGTACCTAAGTTTGTTTGCAACTTTGACAAAGCACTTCGTGTATTAAACCAAGAAAAAGAATTCAGAATTACTTTTCAAGGTTTTGTGAAAGCAAAAGATGGGGAATATATGATTGTTGGAGCACCTGGAAAAGACGCATATACCAGCGCACTACGTGTTTCTTTACAAGACCCTTTCATTCAAGGCATCAAAAAAGACGAATTTAGTTATCTGAACGGTACTATATATGTAATCTACGAAAAGGTTAGAGAAATGAACGGTTTTACTTACCAAAGACTAATAAGAGGTTCTTGGGATAAGCTTTAATGAATTATGTACTATAAGTTATGAATTATGAGTTAGTTCACCCATAATTCATAACTCATAAATCATAAATTATTCTATTACTTTCAATTCCTTACCTACTTTGATAAATGCAGCGATCGCTTTATCTAAGTCTGCAATGGTATGAGCAGCAGAAATTTGAGTTCTAATTCGAGCCGCGCCTTTCGCTACAACTGGATAGAAGAAACCAATAGCATATACTCCTTCTTGTAATAACTTATCTGCAAATTGTTGAGATAATGCAGCATCATATAACATAATTGGAACGATTGGGGAATCTCCTGGTTTGATATCAAAACCAGCTGCGATTATTCTATCTTTAAAGTATTTTGTATTTTCTTCTAAACGGTCTCTTAATTCAGTAGTTGAACTCAATATATCAAAAACTTTGATAGAAGCACCAACAATTGCAGGAGACAACGAGTTAGAAAACAAATAAGGACGAGAACGTTGACGTAAAATTTCAATAATTTCTTTTTTAGCAGTCGTATATCCACCCATAGCACCACCTAATGCTTTACCTAAAGTACCTGTGATAATATCTACACGATCCATTACATTGCAATATTCAGGAACACCACGACCTGTTTTACCAATAAATCCAGCAGAGTGACATTCATCTGTCATAACCAATGCATCATATTTATCTGCTAAATCACAAATTTGGTCTAATTTGGCAATATCACCATCCATAGAGAAAACTCCATCTGTTACGATGATTCTAAAACGAGCATCTTTAGCTGCAATCAACTGTTCTTCTAAATCAGCCATATCTGAATGTTTATAACGGAAACGTTTTGCTTTACACAAACGAATACCATCAATAATAGATGCGTGATTTAATTCATCCGAAATAATGGCATCTTCTTCTGTAAACAATGGTTCAAAAACACCTCCATTCGCATCAAAAGCTGCAGCATATAAAATCGTATCTTCTGTACCATAAAACTCAGCGATTTTACGCTCTAATGTTTTATGAATATCTTGCGTACCACAGATAAAACGAACAGACGACATTCCATAACCGTGAGAATCTAATGCGTCTTTTGCGCCATTAACAACTTCAGGATGAGATGATAACCCTAAATAATTGTTCGCACACATAATCACTACATTATCCCCAGATGAAACGGTAACATTTGCTCCTTGTGGAGATGTAATAATTCTTTCTCTTTTGAAGATTCCTGCTTCTTCAATATTTTTTAATTCTGTCGATAGAAAATCTTTGATTTTTCCGTACATATTGTTTTGTTTTAGCGGTGTAAAGGTAAGAATTTTTCAAAACTGACGCAGGTCATAATTTATGGCAATTCGTTGCTTTAATTTTGTTTGAAAAAGTTTGAAATTATGGGCTTATTTTCTTTTAATACTAATCAACAGTTAAGTGTCATTCTATCAGCAATAGAAAAACTTAATAAAGGAGATTATACATCTGTTCAAAATATAGATGATAATGAAACGAATACAACATATAAAGAAGTGATTCTATCCATTGAATCATTACGAAGAGAATTAGCAGAAACAAAAACAATCCTAGAAGAATTTTCAAAAGGAAATTTCAAAATACCCAATACTATTTCCAAAAATAGTTGGACAAACTCACTTGATATTCTTGCGGAAAAAATGATTCAAGAGCAAAAAAACATTTTGAAACAACAAAGAGAAATGGAAACAAAAATGGCATTAATAGATAAACTATGTATTGTTTCCGAAACTGATTTAAAAGGATATATAACCTACGTAAATGATAAATTTTGTGAAGAGGCACAGTATACACGTGAAGAATTAATAGGACAAAATCACAACATGGTTCGTCACGCAGATATGCCAAAAGAAGCATTCAAACAATTATGGCAAACCGTTGGAAATGGAAACATATTTAATGCACCTGTAAAAAACAGGAGAAAAGATGGAACACCTTATTACGTCAATGCTGCAATTGGTCCTGTATTAGATGAAAATGGTAAACCAGAAAAATACATCGGAATTCGTTACGACCTTACAGAAGAAACCTACCAAAGATTAGAAGCACAAGGAATTGTTCGTGCTATTGATGCCTCGTTTACCTATGCTACTTTCGATACAAAAGGGAATATCTTAGAAGTAAATGAACAATTTGCTAAACTTCTTAAATATAAACCAAATGAATTAGCAGGTAAAAATCATCGTAATTTAGTACGTTCTGAAATTGCAAACTCAAGTGAATATATTCAATCATGGAAGTCGTTAACTGAAGGTGCTGCACATCAAAACAATTATCTCCTACAAACATCGGACAATCAATCAAAATGGATACAGGGTGTATATTCATCAATAAAAGATGAAATGGGACGCATTGAGAAAATTATAATGGTTGGAATGGATGTAACGGAATCGACTGAAGCAGCAAATGAAACAAAAAAAGCAACAAAAGAAGCAATTCGTGTATTAGACGCAATATCAAGCGAAAATTACAATGAACGTTTCTCCATAAAAACGAACGAAGAATTAAAAATTTTAGGTGAATCTTTAAATAATACCATTGATGAATTAAAATCAAAAATTGAGAATGATGAGGAAAATAAAAAAGCAGTTGTAGAAATTAATCGTGTTATTAATGCTATGGCAGAAGGAGACTTGACTCAACGCTATGAGATTAATTCAATAGATGATTTAAAGAAAATGGGGGAAGCATTCAATAGAACTATTTCTATTTTTAACAACCTCATAAACCAAGTAAAAGAAAATGTTACAAGTATAGCCGAAGCGGGTAGTCAAATGTCACAATCTGCGGTTCAATTATCGGAAGGTGCTACAAACCAAGCAAGTTCGGTAGAAGAAATTTCATCGGCTATGGAAGAGATGACAGCGAATATTCAACAAAATACGAGTAACTCTAAACAAACTGAAAAAATTTCAACCAAAGCAGCAAACGATGCAACCAAAAGCAAAGAATCTGTAGAAGAAACAGTTCAATCAATGCAATTAATTGCTTCAAAAATTTCAATTATCGGCGAAATCTCGAGACAAACAAACTTACTAGCATTAAATGCCGCTGTTGAAGCAGCACGTGCTGGAGAACATGGTCGTGGATTCTCTGTGGTAGCAGCAGAAGTTAGAAAACTAGCAGAAAGAAGCCAATTAGCAGCATCCGAAATAGATCAAGTATCAAACCATAGTGTAGAAATTGCAAAACGTTCGGGAGAAATGTTGACAAGTATGACCCCAGAAATTCAAAAAACATCCGATTTAGTGCAAGAAATTACAGCCTCTAGCTCTGAACAAAGTTTGACTGCTGAACAGATAAACAATGCTATACAATCACTCAATTTTGTAGTTCAAGAAAATGCAGCGACTGCAGAAGAAATGGCTGCTAATGCAGAAGAATTAAATGCTCAGGCGGAAGAGTTAAATAGTGCTGTGGATTTTTTTAAAACAAGTTAGACTACCCTTTTTTATTTACAAGGTAAATTCCGCTCAAAATAATAATCATTGCAATGATTTGTAAATAATGAATGGTTTCTCCGAATTGAGCACCAATAAAAACAGCAACAATCGGAATGCTATATGTAACACTGCTTGAAAAAATAGTGGAAGAAATAGCAATTAACTTATTAAAGAAAAATAAAGCAACTGCGGTACCAATTATACTTAAAATACTTATAAAAAAAAGACCCTCTAATGCCCTTGAATTCGTTTGGATCACTTGATAAGTTCCCGCAAATAGAGCAATTAAAATAGCAGGAATTATAGAAGTAGCGAAAGAAAGCGATGCTATTTCCATAGGGGAATAATTCATCAGTTTAAATTTAATTGTATTAACTGAAATACCGTAACATAAAGTAGCTAGTACAACAGCAATTATGTGTGGTAAATTACCTGAAAACGAAACATTATCACCGAATAAAATCAATAAATAAACACCTATGAAAGCAACTAACAACCCAGCAATTTGAATGAATTTTATCTGTTGTCTAAAAAAATAAACCCCTATTAAAACAGTAAAAACAGGAGTCAAACTATCAATAATAGCAGTCAACCCAGAAGATAAACCTTCTTCTGCATAAGTAAATAACAAGGATGGAAAGAAATTGCCAAAATAACCAACAACAGCAAAAAGCAACCAATCTTTTTTGTGCTGTATTTTTTTAATGTTAAAAATGATCAATGGCAACAAAACAATACCAGCAATGACAATACGAAGAACTCCAACTTGAAGTGATGAAAACAAAGGTGTGCCATCCAATGAAATCATTCCTCTCTTCATCAAAATAAAAGAACTACCCCAAATAAGGCTTAATAAAATAAGATAAATCCAAGCTTGGGTTTTTTGCGACATAAGCCAAAGGTAGAAAGAAAAATGTAACTTTGAATTATGCTTGTTTATGAACAATATGGAACATCAAGACACACTAAATTTTATATTAAAAAGTGCTAAATCACTTCACGAAAGTGGGTTGCCAACTCATCGACTTGAAGAGCGAATGAATGAGGTTTGCCAAACATTAGAAATAGAAAGTCAATTTTTCTCTACACCAGGTTCCATTTTTGCTAGTTTAAAAATAGGTGAGGTTGCTCAATCAAACATGATAAAGGTAACTGATAATGAATTTAATATTGAAAAAATTGAATCCATAGAAAATATAATTCAGCAGGTACTTACAAAAGCAATTGATCCTGCTTCAGGAATTACAGAATTAGAACACATCAATAAACTACAAAGTCGTTATTCGAAAGGAATTACGATTTTTTTTATGGGAATATCGACTGCTGCAGCGGCTTGTGTTTTCGGGGGTGAACTCCCTGCGATTATCAGTGCTTTGATCATCGGATTAGGCATTGGGAGTCTTAGTTTACTATTGCGTTTTGTACCTCAATTAGATAAAATATATGCATTACTAGCTGCTATTTGGGCGGTATTTGTTTCAGGTATATTCAATAGTTATTTTAAAGATTTTCAACTAGATATTGCTACTATCTGTGGATTAATCTTATTAATTCCAGGGTTTACATTTACGGTTTCTATCACAGAAATGGTAAACAATCACCTGATCGCAGGGTTAAGTCGATTTACTACTGCATTTATTACGTTTGTGATGTTGGCTATAGGTATAGGAATTGGAGAAAGTTTTATTTATAAACTTGACTTAAACAAAGGAATACATGTTTGGAATAGGCTACCTTTTTGGAAAGAATGGATTGCATTAATTTTTGTTCCGTTGGGATTTGTTGTTTTATTCAAAGCAAAACCAAAAGACTTTTGGTGGATTTTAATCGGTTGTTGGATTTCGTATTTTTCATTTAAAATCGGAAATCAATTCACATCGAATACTACAGCTGTTTTTCTTGCTTCACTTCTATTAGGACTGGGAAGTAATCTATTTTCACTTAAAACAAAACGCAACCCTTCGGTTATGTTAGTACCTGGTATGATTTTATTGGTCCCAGGTTCGCTTGGTTTTTTAAGCATCTCAAAGTTAGTTGAGAGTGATGTGGTTGGAGGAATTCAAATCGCATTGAATATGCTTACTACCTCCATGGCCTTGGTGTTGGGAATTATTTTTTCAAATGTTTTATTGAAAATTAAAAACTAATTTTTGGATAATTCAATTCGAAAATATATCTTTATTTTGATTTAAAATTTCAATTATGAAAAAATACTTTTTAGCAGTTTTTACAATTATTTCTTTGTTATCAGTTTCTTGTGAAAAATTCAACTTTGATAAGCCTGATGATACAACCAATGGAGAAAATCCAAGTGTGAACCAAGACAGCTTGTATACTGAAGTTAAAGCTGAATTTATTAAAGATTGTACTGGTTCTTATTTACGTATGGATGGTAACGACTATAAAATTTGTAATACTCAAAATACAGAGTCGTACGAACACAATGATGTTGTTTATGCTTCCATTCGTAAAATTAAAGAATGTAGAAATTCTTCACCAGATGTCATGACTTGCAAAATGTATCATGCTTATGTAGCTAACATAGAAGTGAGAAAAAGTACATTACTTTACAGACCTACAAAAGAAATAACAATTACTTCTCAAAAATTGAAAGTGATTAAAGATTGTTCAGGAACATACGTACAATATGAAAACGTTGACTACCAGGTTTGTAATAAAGATATTCTGGCAAAATATAAAGATGGAGATTGGATAGTAGCTAGTTTCTATAAATTAAAGGAATGCACTGAAAAAGGAGATCAAGTTGTATGTATGCTTTACCACGAAAACAAAGGGTGGGTTAAAGTATATGATATTCAATAAAATATTTAAGTACTAAATTATTTATTAGTAAAAAACGAATCTAAATCACTTTTTAGGTTCGTTTTTTGTTTTACATTTGTCTCATGAAAAACCTAGCATACAAGATTTTTGCTTTTTGTATGATCAGTTTGTTTGTTTCTAACACACTGATTAAAGCAGGTTTATTCATTAATTATCAAATCAACAAGGCTGAAATCACACGAAAATACTGTGAGAACAAAGCAAAACCAATGCTGAATTGTAACGGTAAATGTTATTTAGCAAAACAGTTAGCAAAAGAACAAGCAAAAGAAGAACAATCTAATAAAATTGATTTTGGTAAGTCGAAAATTGAAACAAGTGAGTTTACTTTAAATCACCAGTCGTTTTTCGAAACATACAAAGTGGATTTATCCACTCAATCATCTACTAAAAAAGATTTTTATTATGCTGTAGTTTGGTCTGACAAACACACAGACGCTATTTTTCATCCCCCAACAGCATAATTCCCCTTTACATATTATTCAACTTTTACTAATGGTAATTGACTGAATAGTTATGTATCTACTACATTCTATCGTTTTAGAATGTGTCTAAAATTCTTATCTATTTTCGAATTTGAATCATCGATACGATGAAATTTTTAACGTGGATTTTCTTCCTATGTACAAGTATTTCGCTTTGTGCACAAGAAGATACAACAAATGACATTACATGTCATTGCATTCGAAACCTTACTCCTGCGGGGGTCATGATTAGTCATGTGCATCCAAAAAAGAAGTGGATGTTGAGTTATCGTTTTTCTCAAATGAATATGGGAAACCCGATTCAAGGAAAATCAAATGTATCATCATCAGATATTTACAATGAATATTTGATGTATACGCCCTCCATGCAAATGAACATGCACATGCTGATGGGAATGGTCGGAATAACGGATCATTTGACGGTGATGGGAATGTTTCATTACATGCAAAACCATATGCCCATGGAAATGATGACTGGACATAATCACTTTCACAATCATTCACATGGCAATACAGAATCATCAATGGATATGCATACTTCTGGTTTAGGAGACACTAAACTATATGCTATGTATGGTTTGATAAAATCCGATCGACATCAACTTGTAATTTCCAATGGAATTAGTCTTCCTACCGGAAACTATAAAGTTACCGGAATTACATCGGATATGTTGTATGAAGGAAAACGTTATCCTTATATGATGCAATTGGGATCAGGTTCATGGGAATATTTTCCAAACATTACTTATGTGTATCAAAAATCGAATTGGGCCACAAGTGTACAAACAAGTGGCGTTATTCGATTGAATGATAATAAATTAGGGTATCGTTTAGGAAATGAATGGTACACAAATGCGTGGTTTGGATACAATTGGTTGGATCAAGTAGGATCTACTTTACGCATCGAAAGTTCTATTTCAGAACAAATTCAAGGCAAAGACACGCAATTATATGCTTACAATGAGTTAGGAGCAAATCCTGCTAATTATGGAGGAACAAGGTTATTTGCTTTTATAGGTTCTTCTTATGAGTTAGATTTTAGCTTACTTTCAGGTTGTCGTATTGCCTTTGAATATGGAATTCCGCTATACCAACAATTGCATGGACTTCAAAACAAAAGTGCAAACACGTGGCATGCATCATTAAACTACTCTTTTTAAAACTATGAAAAACTGGTTATACATTTTTATGCTTTTTGTAGGTTTAATTTCATGTGAAAAAGAAACTACAACACCATCAAATACAACGGATAACACCCCTAAAGGTAGATTGGTTTTCCACCTTCATACTTTTATTGGAAATTCGGAAGTAGATGCTTATGATATTGAAATGAATACTCCTGAGGGACGAAAGATTTCAATCAATCGAGCTCAATTTTACCTAACAGATATTCAGTTGGTTAAATTGGATGGAAGCGTTTATAATGTACCTAGTAAAGGTGCGTTAAAAGTGTTTGAATCTGAAAGTGTTGTAATTGGTGATGTCAACGTTGGAAACTACAAATCAGTACGTTTTAAAGTAGGACTTATCCCTTCAACAAATAAATTATTACCCACTGCTGAAGGATATAACATCTTACTGAATCAATCTGAAATGTGGTTTGGCACTATGGCTAAATCCGATGAATATGTATTTTTAAATTTTGCTGGTCAAATCGATACCACTAAAGCAATGAATGGAGTCAAAGTTCCATTTGAATACCGCATTGGTGGAAATGACAATATTGTTGAAGTTATAATGCCTGAACAGGGATTAACTATTCTTGAAGGACAAATTGGATACGGACACATGGTCATTGATTACAACAAATTCTTTCAAAACATTGATTTAACCAATGCTGATAATTTGAAAGTCCAAAGTTTAGATGATAACAAAAAACCCATCGTTTCAACATTAAAAACCAACATCGCATCGATGTTTAGATACGAAAATGAATGAAGAATTTTTATTTAGTCCTTTCTATTCTAGTACTAATGATTTCTTGCAAAAAAGGACCTACCGAACCTGTGTGTACTCCACCTGCAACAGTTTCTTTTAGTAAAGATATCCAACCGATATTCAATGCAAATTGTAATACTTCTGGTTGTCATTCTGGTACAAAACCAGCAGGGAATTTAAATTTAGAAAGTAATCAAGCATACGCAAATCTGATGGATAGTAAAAGTGGCTACATTGATACATCGAAACCAGAAAATAGCATTTTGTATGTTGCGATGACTTCTAAAACCAACCCTATGCCACCGTCCGGAAAATTAGATGGGTGTACAACCGATTTAATTTTAAAATGGATACAACAAGGGGCGAGGTAGGCTTCGACAAGCTCAGCCTGAAAAGACAAGTTCAGCCTGACAATACAAGCTCAGCCTGACACTAATTCAATGTCAGGTTGGTTTTTTCAATGTTAGGTTGAGCCTGTCGAAACCAAATTGAAAAATAAACTTTAAAAAATTAAACAACATGAAAAAATTTAAATTAACATTCGCTGCTGTTGCAGCATTGGTATTAAGTTTAAGCTCTTGTAACAAAGAAGAAACAACAACACCAACTTCTACAACAGGAAATGGTACCGTAAATATCGAGTTTGCTCATAAGTATGGGATGATGAGCGATAAGGATTTTATGTTAGATAGCATCTTCATTCACCCTATGAAAAACGATACGATGTACTTTTCAAAGTTCAAGTATTTCTTTACCAATGTAAAATTGAAAAAAGCGGATGGTACCTATTGGACAGAAACAGAAAGTTATCACTTGATTGACTTAGCAAAGCCAAGTTCTTTGACAATCAGTCTAGCGAATGTGCCTGCTGGAGAATATACATCTTTAGAATATACCTTAGGGGTGGACAGTGCTAGAAACGTTTCAGGAGCTCAAACGGGTGATTTAGCAACTACAAACGATATGTTTTGGACTTGGAAAAGTGGTTACATCATGCTAAAAGCAGAAGGTAAATATAAAGACAACAAAGTAGATAAAATGTTTGCCTTCCATTTAGGTGGTTTTAGTGGTGCAAATAATATAGTTACAAAACGTGCTTTAGCTTTGGAAAATTTAAATAAAGTAACTGTAAGTGCAAACAAAAAAAGTACGATTTCTATGATAGTTAACCCAGGTTTATTATGGCATACTGCTCCAAGTGTGAAAACAGTAAACATGGCTCATATGCCTGGTTTAGCAGCTGTAACGATGGCCTTAGGAGATAACGGAACTAACGGATTTGGTTTCTTTAATAGTCCTCATGGCTTTTCAATAAGTAAAGTGACAAATAATCAATAATTAATATGTTTCAGGAGAAAACGAATTTCTCCTGAAACTTTTTATTTTTAAAGTATGAAAACGGTTTTATTTTTATTCATACTCTTTATTTTCTTCGGATGTCAAAAAGAGGAACCTACTATATCAGCTATAGATAGTTTTTCATTTGACCAACCGAGTCATTTTCCAAAACCTGTATATCAATTTACAAACAATAAATTAACCAAAGCAGGGTTTGAACTAGGTAGGTTTTTATTTTACGACCCCATACTTTCTGCAGATAGTTCTATTTCATGTAGTTCGTGTCATGCCCAACCGCATGGGTTTGCCGATCATAATATACCACTAAGTAAAGGGGTACATGGAAAATTTGGACCAAGAAACGCTCCTGCATTAATGAATCTTGCTTGGTCACCTACATTTATGTGGGATGGTGGAGTGAATCACCTGGAAGTACAACCATTAGTTCCTTTAACCAGCGAACATGAAATGGGGGAAACGATGTCAAACATTGTCATGAAACTCAATCGAAATGAATTTTATCGTAAAAAATTCAAAGAAGCTTTCGGAATAGATAATATAACCGATCAAAAGTTATTACATGCATTAGCTCAATTCACCTCAATGCTTGTATCTAAAAATGCAAAATATGATGAAGTAAAACTTGGAAAAGCAAATTTTACTGAAAAGGAACAACGAGGTTATGAATTATTTAAAAGTCATTGTAATTCATGTCATACCGAACCGCTTTTTACAAATTATACATACAGAAACAGTGGATTAGAATCAACAATTGTTGACATAGGCTTTGAAAGAGTAACTCAAGATCCTTCGGATAGAGGTAAATTTAAAGTTCCAACACTTCGCAATGTAGAATTTACCTACCCATATATGCATGATGGTCGTTTTGCAAATTTGAAAGAAGTAGTCAAATTTAAAACAAATGGAATTCAGATTTCACCCACCACAGATCCTTTACTTTTAAACGGGCTTCCACTTAGTGAAAGTGATCAATCAGATTTAATTTCATTTTTAAAAACTTTAAGTGATTTTTCGTATATCGGAAATTCAAAATACGCAGAACCAATCAGGTGATCAAAAAATTTATAAAACATTAATTTACAAAAAATTAAGTAAAAATGTATAAACTGTTTACCATTGCATTTTTTTATCTTTTATTAGTTTCTTGTAAAAAAGAAACCACGAAGACAATGTCTCCAATAACTAATAACCCCACAAGTTGTTCACAAACAATTTCGTATAAAAATGAGGTTGAACCAATGATAAAAATGTATTGTGTAGGTTGTCACTCTTCCAACCAAAGTAGCGGCGGAATTAATCTATCTGGTTATAGTAATATTTCAACACATGCCACACGTTCATTAAACTCTATTAAAAACGGTACTATGCCTCCAGTGGGTAGTATTCCTGATAGTTTAATTCAGAAATTAAATTGCTGGATTAATCAAGGAAAGTTAAATAATTAACCACACACTTAAACTACGTACATTAACTTATACACGATTGATACTTAGATAATTTTAAATTTCTAAGATTTTCAGAAACAAGTTTTTCGTATTATTTTTGATGATTAATATTTCAAAAATGATGAAGAATATAGTTGTTTTATCTTTCTTATTTATAAGTTGTTATTTTTTCTCTCAAGACGGAGGTAATTACTTTATAAAGAACTTTGATCAAAAAACATCCGGACTTAATGGACAAGCATGGACAGGTATTGAAGATAATACAGGAGTTTTGTATTTTGCTTCAGGAACTAAAATTTCCATGTATGATGGAAGAAACTGGACTTCTATCCAATTAACCAATCAAGCGCCTCCTTTATCATTTTGTAAGAATGAAAAAGGCATTATTTACGTTGGCGGTGTAGGTGAATTTGGTTACCTAAAGCCAAATAAACAAGGGATGATGGAATACGTTTCCCTTAAGAACAAAGCACCAAAAGAATCAAGAGACTTTCAAAATATATGGACCTGCGTAAGCCACGAAGGTTATGTTTACTTTGCAACTGATAATGGAATATTTAGCTGGAATGGTAAAGAGGTGAAGTTTATTAAAACTCCTGTTTTCATGACGCTAAACAAAATAGGAAATAAGGTTGTATTCTGCTCTCCGAAAGAAGGTTTGATGGAAATAATAAAAGGAATCGTTAAACCCATGAAAAACGGGAAAGCATTTATCAATATACCTGTGGTTGGTGGAACTAAAATCTCTGAAAATGAGATTCTATTCTTAACTGGAAAAGACCCTGTGATGATTTATAACTCGAAAACAGGTGAAATCAATAATACGAATAATTCGATTCTATCTTTTAATAATTTTTTACTTCAAGCTTATGTTTATAGTGTTGAAAAAACCATAAACAATAAAATTATTATAGGAACCATATATCAAGGGGCTTTGATTTTTGACCTTTCAGGTAATTTATTGGGACAAGTAAATACAAAAACAGGACTTTTAAATAATGCTGTAAACAAGGTGTTTAACGACAGAATGGGAAACACTTGGTTGTGTACAGACAAAGGTGTTGCTAGAGTTGAAATAAACTCTGGTATCAAAAATTGGAGTCAGAATGAAGGCATCGAAGGAACGGTTGAAGATGTAATCAGTTTCAATAATACAATATATGTTGCCACTGCAGTTGGAGTGAAATACTTAAAAGATGGTGTTTTTGTTCCTATTGAGGGATTAAGAGACGAAAACTGGCAATTTATTACATTCAAAAATCGTCTTTTCCTGGGGAATGCAAACGGATTATTTGAAATCAATACTACTACAAAAACAGTTACCAATATTTTTAACAAGAATACCGTTTGGTGTATAAATCAAAAAAATGACAAATTAATTCTAGGTTGTACCGATGGAGTTTATGAATTTTTAATCGCTAATAAATCTTTCATACAAATAGCTAAAACGAAAAGTGCTGTAAGAAGCATTGCTCTAGACAATAAAGATAGAGTCTGGTTTGCTACTGAAAATACTGGAGTGGGTTATATAAATGCAAATAGCAAAGTAGATTTTCTATCAAAAAATGACGGACTAAAATTTGATAGTTACAACCAAGTTTTTACAGTGAAAGGGAAGGTATATGTAGCAACAAAAGCAGGATTATTTTCTTTCGATAATACTAAAAAGAAATTAGAAAAATCGTGTGAATTTGGTGAATTCATGTGTAAAGAAGAAACGGGTATATTTAGAATGAAATCTTTTGCAAAAGATATGATTTTCACCTCTACCTATGGGGATAATACAGCACGTTTTTCTCTTATTAATTTAAAAAATAAAAACAGAGATACCCTCAATCTTAAACAACTACCTAAAATGCATATTTATTCTTTTTATGAGAAAAATAATGTCATGTGGCTTGGAACTCCTTTCGGTTTGTATCAATATAATAAATCAGAAATTAAACCAACAAATTATAAAAATAAAGCGTTAATCAGACAAATATTTGTAGGAAAAGACTCCCTATTATTTGGAGGTTCATTTTTAAACTTTGATAATGATAAACATGAAATTCTGGGTACTAATCAGCTGTCAAAACTAACTCCAAAGATAGATTATGATTTAAACGAAATGAATTTTGTTTTTACAAATCCATTCTACAACAACGAAGATAAAATATTTTATCAATATAAGTTAGAGGGATTTGATGAGGAATGGTCTGCATGGAGTGCTGATAACTTTAAAAGTTATACCAACTTATTTGAGGGCAAATACACTTTTATGGTACGAGCACAAAACGTATTTGGCCAAGTATCTGAAGTAGGTAAATTTAGTTTTAAAATTACTCCTCCATGGTATAGAACAATCTTTGCTTATTTAGTCTATGTAATCATCTTTGTTTTCTCCATCTATACATTTGTAAGAATGTATACGAAAAGACTAAGAGAAGCTAATATTCGATTGGAAAAAATTGTAGCGGAAAGAACAGCGGAAGTTGTTAAACAAAGAGATGAAATTCAAGAAAAGAATGAATTAATTACAGAAAGTATTGAATATGCGAAAACGATACAAGAAGCGATCATTACTTCCGATGAGTATTTTAGAAAAATCTTTAGTGACTTATTTATACTATTCAAACCAAAAGATATCGTAAGTGGTGACTTCTATTGGGGATATAAAACAAAATCAAATAAGATTTTCTGGGTAGCAGCGGATTGTACCGGTCACGGAGTTCCTGGTGCATTCATGACCATGATCGGAATGTCCTTATTAAATGAAATAATTATTGAAAAAGAAATAGAAAACACCAATGAAATCTTAGATTTATTGAGAGATTCTGTTATCAAAACATTAAACAAAAATGTGGATTTAGACTCAGATGAAAAAATGAGAAACGGTATGGATATCGCCATTTGTTGTTGGGACCTAAACACAAATGAACTTTCATATTCAGGTGCAAACAACCCAATGTATATCTTTAGAAATGGTGAATTATTAGAATACAAAGCAGATAAACAACCTATTGGTATTTACAAAAAAATGACACCTTATACAAAACATACCATTGAATTACAAAAAGGGGATAAGATTTATACATTCAGTGATGGATATGCTGATCAAATGAACGAAGAAGAAAATCGATTCAAAATAGCTAACTTGAAAAAAGCAATCTTGGAAGTGGGTGCTCAACCTACTGCATCACAAAGAGAATTCTTTGATTCAACGTATGAAAACTGGAGAGGAAACTATGAACAGATGGATGACGTTGTGTTGATTGGCGTAGAAGTTTAATAAATTATTATACAAACAAAATAGGCTGCTCGATGGAGCAGCCTATTTTTGTTTGTAACTATACCAAATTATATTTCTTT
>JBKCEW010000042.1:0-6952 GCA_046304235.1 Crocinitomicaceae bacterium
TTAAAAATTCTTTTATTATTAAAGAAGATAAATTTTCTAAAGCAAGAACACTTGTAAATAATAAAACATATTATTATGTAGCTGTTGCCTATGCATATAATAACTATAAAATGTATTTACCAGACGAATCAACATCACTGGATGGTCAAAAAACACCTTTTATACGATCACGTAATTCTTATGATGGTAGTACAATTAAAGTAAGTTCTGCCGTACCTCATATTACCATTGTTGAAGAAAAAGTTACTAAAAGTAGTTATGGTTCAACACCTTCAATCAAACGAATAGATGGTAAAGGAAATGGTAATCGTTGGTTAGAATTATCTGACAAATCGAGACTTGATATTGTTAAAAACGGTAAATCAGATGTGATTGAATATAAAGAAGGAAAAGGTCCTTTAAACGTTAAAGTTATCGATCCTTTGAATGTAACAAAAGGTTACTATGTTTGTAAGTTTACTGGATATGATGTTGATACTAGCAAAAATTACTTAAATTTCAATGGTGTTAATGCTGATAAAGCTTCATGGATTGTATACAAATACGACAAAGAGGGTGGTAGTTTAGTTGATAGCGTTACTTCAGACCAATCAATTGATTATGATAATGAACAAATCATACCTAAATGGGGAATATCTATTAATATTTTTCAAAATCAATATTATTTTGCTACCGAAACTTTGTTTCAAGAATATTTGAGATTTACGGATCCAATTTCTCCTTCTGTTTCTGATGTCTCCATTGATTATAAAGATTCTACAAAAAAGTGGTTATCTTTTATCAATGATGTAGATACCTACGAACCTATGAATTGGATTAGATCGGGTGATTATAGTCCTTTAACTACCGAGAATAATCCAGCTTTAGGTTGGAAGAATCCTTTCTTATATCCTGATGAAAAAGGACTTGATCCAGATAAAAAATTCACAAAAATTTTGAGTGGTGGTATTGCTCCTCATTGTCTAGTTGGTTATCAGTCTGATTATATGCCATTGGCATACCCTACTTTTTTTAATAAATCACAATTTTCTCAGGCAAGACAATATTCTAGTATTTCAAGATTATCAAGCATTGATATCGTTTTCACCTCTGATACTAGTTTGTGGACTCAATGTCCAGTTATTGAATTAGGAAGAAACAAATTGTTAAATGAAGGTGGTGCTGAAGCAGGAACCCTTAGAAGAGGTAAGAGTGTTGATAAAACAGGTAAGAGAATAGCTGATTCAATTGGTATGGGTTGGTTTCCTGGTTATGCAATCGATTTAGAATCAGGTATGAGGTTACACATGGCTTTTGGTGAAAATTCAAGTTTGGTTATCGATAATGGTCGAGACATGATTTGGAATCCATCTTCAACTATTTATGATAATAACGATCAACCTCACATGGGTGGACAACATCCTATTTATATCTTTGGTTATAACGTGCATGGTTACAGAAATGATGATTCTAAAAATTGTCCTTTCTACGATGGTAAAAATAATTGGGTATATGAAAAATTGGCTATGTATAACTCACCTACGAATTATGAATTTTATTTTGATGCTTATCATAGTTTACAGTGGGTTTTAAATCCGGTTTTAACAATAAATCAATCAATATTAGCAACTGACCTTACATTGAAAGTTAGAGTTAATAAAGAATATTCTGATTTTAAAGCTTCTAATTTAAATAAATCTAAACCTATGTTTGGTTGGTCAATGGATAAAATAGCTACAGAGGTCGCTAGTAGTGATGTCAAGAAAGAAGCATTGTCTTTAATCAATGTTGTTCCCAACCCTTATTATGCTTATTCAGCATACGAAGCGACTTCTAATATTGAGCGTTCACAATTTGATACAAGAGTTAAGATCACTAATCTACCTAGAAAGTGTAATATCAAAATATATAATTTATCTGGTAAACTAATTAAGACATTTAAAATAGATGTTTCTGTTGGTTATGATGATAATCCTAGACAGGTTACTTCAATTGATTGGGATTTAAAGAATTCTCAAGGTATTCCAATTTCTGGTGGAGTGTATCTTATTCATGTAGAGGTACCAGGTGTTGGAGAGACAATCCTTAAGTTTTTTGGCGGGATGCGTCAACCAGATCTAGAGAATATTTAACTAAAAGTATTTTAAAACGTTAGATTATGAATTTTTTTAAAATAAATATATTGTTATTCTCTCTATTAGTTTCATGCTCTTTTATTTTTGCAGGAAATGAGGATAGAGTTGGATCAGCTGGTGCAAGTCAATTATTAATTAATCCATGGGCACGAAGTTTATCATTAGGTGATGCTTCTGTTGCTTCAGTTACAGGAATAGAATCTTCCTATATAAATATTGCTGGCTTAACTTCTATTACAAAGTCTCAAATTAAAGTTAATCATACTAATTGGTTATCTTCAGCTTCTATTGGATTCTATTCTGTTGGATATGGTCAAAAATTAGATAGTACAAGTTTTATATCTGTTGCTGTTCAATCAATGAGTTTTGGTGATAATAATATTACAACTGTTGATAATCCAGAGGGTGGCATTGGAGTATTTTCACCTAAAACAAGTATTATTAATTTTGGTTATGCTAAACTTTTTACTAAAAATGTATCTGGTGGATTAAATTTTAAATTGGTTTCTGAGTCAATTTCTAATTTATCTGCAACTGGTATTGCATTTGATGCTGGAATAAAATATGTGATGGATAATCAACGATTAAAGATCGGGATTACATTAAAAAATCTTGGTCCCAAAATGAAATACAAAGGGGATGGTCTAGCTACTCAAGTTGTTTATGTAAGTACCGAAAAAAATGCAACTCTTGAGCAAAGGTCTCAACCTTATGAGATCCCTTCTCTTTTAAATATGGGTGCTTCTTATGATTTATTGAAAGATTCTGTCCAAACATTAACGACGATGTTTTCATTCACTGCTAATTCTTTCTCAAATGATCAATATAGATTAGGTGCAGATTATTCTTTTAAAGTGAGTAATTTAGCATTTGGTTTAAGAGCTGGTTATGTTTATGAAAAAAACCTTTTGAGTGTTGAGAATAGATCATCTGCTTTAACAGGTCTAACTGCTGGTTTTTCAATGGATTTCAATGTTGGTAAGAATACTGGTATTGGGATTGAATATGGTGTTCGTACTTCAACTCCTTTTGGTTTGATACACACATTTGGAGCAACTATTGCAATTAAATAATTTTTCATAATTTTGTTATAAAATAAGAGAGTCTTTATGGCTCTCTTATTTGTTTAATCTAAATCTAAATTTATGTCGCAGGTATCTTATTATACAGAAGAAGGTTTAAAAAAATTAAAAGATGAGTTACATGAAATGAAGACTGTTCTTCGTCCTCAAATTTCAGATCAAATAGCTGAGGCAAGAGACAAGGGTGATTTATCTGAAAATGCCGAGTACGATGCTGCAAAGGAAGCACAAGGTTTATTAGAGATGAAAATAGCAAAGCTAGAGTCAATCATTGTTAATGCAAGAATTATTGATCAATCAACGATCGATACATCCAAGGTCTTTATTCTCTCTAAAGTAAAAATTAGAAATATTTCTAATAAACTAGAGATGGAATATACGATTGTAGCTGAAAATGAAGCTGATTTAAAAGCAAAAAAGATTTCTATTGATTCTCCTATTGGTAAAGGTTTGCTTGGTAAAAAAGTTGGTGAAATAGCTGATGTTAATACACCAAACGGTATAATTAAGTTTGAAATTATAGATATTTCTAGATAAAATCATGTCAACTCTATTTACTAAAATTATAAAAGGTGAAATTCCTTGCTATAAAATTGCTGAAAATGAATCTTTTTTAGCTTTTTTAGATATTAATCCTCTGGTTAAAGGCCATGTATTAGTAATACCAAAAATTGAGATTGACTATTTTTTTGATTTAGAAGATGATATGCTTTCATCCATGATTTTATTTTCAAAAGAGGTATCATCTAAAATTAAAGCTTATGTTACTTGTAAGAAAATAGGAATATCTGTAATAGGTTTAGAGGTTCCTCATGCGCATATCCATTTAATTCCAATAAATTCGATTGATGATATGAATTTTACTAATCAAAAATTAAAATTAACACCATTTGAGTTAGAAGAGATTGCTAAGCAAATACGAAATTCTTAATGACCGTTTTAAACGGTCTTTTTTTTGCTTAATACTTTTTTTAATGTTTCTAAATAACCGTTATTTTTTTGAATATATATAATAATTCTTGTTTGTAAATACATTAATATGAACATACAAAAAATACAAAGTATAGTAATTGGTACATTAAATCTAGTGTGATATCCAATTATTGGTTTAACAACTTGATAGATTACAATTAAATGTCCAACATAAAGCCATAATGTATTTCTACTCATTTGTTTCATGAATTTTGGTAAATCTCTAACATAAAGACTTAAAAAAGCCATTAAAGCACCAACTGATAACACTATTCCTATTCTATGGTAAATTAAATTTGGACTATCATGCCAAAAATAACTTCTTCCGTAATAAAACCTTTCAAATTTATCACCTATTAGTGATAGGAAAATAAAACTTAAACCGATAACTGCTAATTTAATTCCAATTTTCTTTTCAAAATTATCTTTTTTTATTTCATAATTGAGCCATAAACCTAGTAGTGCTCCTGCGAATATGTAAGCTAACCATGGTGTTAATGGAAACATAGATTTCGTATCATAATCATTTAGATAGGGAGCAACAAAAATGGGTAAGTGTGATAAATCAACATTATTAATTAGTGGAAACATAGAGATAATTATTAACATAAGAATAAAATATATAAGTGCCATAATACCTTTCTTATTGTTTGAACTAATATATACTAACATAATAGTAAGTAACCCTAATGCTATTATATGTAGTACATCAACCCTGAATGCTCTTTGTAATTCTTCTTTTGATAATACATTTGAAATTATTAAAAATGGAATACTTATAATAACTCCCCAAAATACGGATGACATCAATCTTTTCTTTCGATGTTCTTGTTTAAAGTAATTTTTGTTAAATAACGCACTTCTAAATTGAGTATGTTTTAATGCATCTTCTCTAAAAATATTTTTTATTTCATTTTCTTCAAAATTTTGTTCCGAATTTGTTATTGCTTTGTAAGAATATAAACAAATAGATATCCATAGAATAGTAAAGAGTGTTTCTCCTACTCTAGCACTTAAAATATGATTTAAACCATCTGGAGTAAAAACTTGTTTAAATTCATATATAGGAAAGTTTAATAGGTAGCCCCAAAATAGCAATGTAAATATTCTATTTATACCAGCTCTAACTCTTGGATTCGACCCATCTTTCTTTTCTTGTGACAACATTAAAAATGTAAAAACAGCACCTGATACCATCATAAAAAACGGAGCTGTATATCCTCTTAAGCTTGTCCAAATTTTAATTCCGCTACTATGACCATCTCTAATTGATAAATCAAGAAAATCATAAGTTGTGTGACCTTGGATCATCATAAATAATGCAATTACACGCATTAAATCCAGAAATAGTATTCTTTTTGGTTTTTCCATAATTTCTAAATTAGAAAAAAAATCCTATACTAGAACTATTATCTATAATTTTCATTTGTTGAATTTAAAACTTAGAACAAGATTTATTTTTCTGAAATAATAATTCCTACCAATTCTATTTTTCTTTCACTCGCTGCTTCAATGGAGTAAATTGATTTTTTCTTATTTTTTGGATTATCATTCACTTTTTTATTCGCTTTTTCTTCACCAAACGGTATAAATTCAAATATTATTTGCGAACCAATTTTTTTAGATAAGATCCCATTTTCATATTTATGAATGTAGTTAATGATTGAGTTTATTCTTCTTTTGCTTAATTTAAGGTTATAGGAATTACTTGCTAAAGGACTAGCGAAGCCCTTAACTTGTATTTTAAATTTAATATCATGATGAATTTCTCTTGTAATTATTTTTAATAATTCGTTTAAATCATTATAGCCTTTGGGAATATATTCGGTAAAAAAATCATTTATTTCTTCTTTTGTATTAATTTGTTTGTTATTAGTATGATATTCATCTTTTAAATCTAAATATTCATAATATGTTAATTCATATTCAGTATTCGTTATTGTGTCATTTGATTTAGGATTAGGAATGTCATTATGGAAATATAACTTTATAGGAAATAATTTATCTAAGAATTTTATTTTTAATGAGTCAGATAATTCTGTTATTGAAATTTCTTTAACTTTTGATTTAGAGAATATTTTTTTGTTATCAATACTTAGGAGTGATATTGAATCTAAAAGTCTAATTTTAAAATCGTTTTTTGTAAAATGATAGTATTGATTGCAACAGTGTCTATCATTTTTCCTATTAGATGTAAGCGTATAAATACTATCTTTTATATTGAAGTATAAATCATTATAACTACTATTTAATGGTCTTCCTAAATTTTCGATTTTTGAGCAATTTAAATTTATAAAGTTCGATTTGAAAATATCTAAACCACCAAATCCATTCATCCATGCGTTTGAAAAGTAAAGAGTTTGGGTTTTTTCATCTAGGTATGGTGAAACATCATCTGTAATTGTATTTATAATGGATAGATTCTGTTGGAATGTAATAGAATCTTCGTTGAATAATTGTCCAAAAAATATATCTAATCCGCCTTTTGAATTTTCGTTATTTGAACAGTACAATAAATAAGGTTTTTCTTCATGAGTAAAATAAAATGGCATTGTATATGTAGTACTATCATTGTAATTTAAACCCTTAATGATTTTAATATTGATTATAGAGTCTTTAATAAAATCTCCTAATCCGATTTCACAAATATTTAACGAATCACAAATACTGAAATAGATTCTGTTTTTATTAGTTTTAGTAAGATTTCCAATCCTTTTATTCTTTAATTGATATTTTACTATAGTCGATTCATTTGATAAAGGATTGAATAACTCTGTATAAATG